>CAYYOQ010000133.1:0-6703 GCA_964473235.1 uncultured Thermodesulfobacteriota bacterium
TTTTGTCGATATCAGGTTGCTAAGGGCCTAATCCCCTATAACTGAGGGATTACTTTTTTAATCGATTTTATTTTAAAGAAGAAGGCGTTCATGGTAATAATAGGTGGGGATATTCTAAACAACTGTTTTTAAATGAGGAGAAAAGGTATGGGTATCTTTTGGAATCGTGTTATGCGTGCTGCCAAACTTGAGGTAAATCTCTACGAGGAGGTGGAGGCAGATCAGGGAGCGCTCACCCAGGCAATTGCGGTGGTGGTGCTCTCCAGTGTGGCTGCAGGAGTGGGAACCATTGGGGTGGTGGGAATCAGTGGAATCATTATGGGCACGGTGATGTCACTCATCGGCTGGTGTGTCTGGGCTTTTCTCATCTACCTGATTGGTACCAAGTTACTGCCTGAACCTCAGACTAAGGCAGATTACGGAGAGCTTTTACGCACCATAGGGTTTGCGAGCTCCCCAGGGTTACTCAGGATACTTGGCATTATTCCAGGCTTGATGCTCATTACCCAATCTGTTGCCTCGATCTGGATGCTCGTGGCAACGGTGATTGCGGTGAGGCAGGCGCTTGATTACTCGGGAACACTGAGAGCGGTGGGTGTGTGTGCAATTGGCTGGATAATTCAAATTGCCATTAGTATGGTTCTGTTTAGAGTATAAAATTGTGTCTTACCTAAGAGCTCTTATTTACCCACTGCTACGAGAGAACGTTCTTTGGTAACCGAACTTTTAAGTGCTATGATTCCTTCTCCCTCAGAAGCGGTTTCCCCGAGAGCAGCCGTGTGTGGTGCTGTCTGCAAAAAGTTGAGGTAGGGCTTACAGGTTTTGGCGTGCTCGCATTTCTTTTCACAAATCACCACATTAATCTTGGGGGCATTTTTTCTCTTTTCACAGGTAATGTACATCATGGTTTCTTTTGTTCCTCCTCTCTAATGATATCACCATTGGGCAGACAGTATGGTTCACACTAAAGATAGTGCGTACTGCCTGCTTATGTCCACTGTGGGATCCTCACCTTTTTTGTATTTTAATAGTCCCCTTCCTACAAGGTAGAACTTTTGCAATCCCAGTTCATCCTCGATGATAATGGTTTCTAGGGTTCCATTCTTTTGTTCCTGGTAGATATCGAAGTCTGATTTGAGCACTAACTGACTGCATAAGAGGAAAGGTATTTTTTCACTCTCTATCTTGAAATCGTAGAGCAGCACATCCTGGTATAAGTCGTATCGGGAGCTGTTCACAAAACCCTCAAATTCAACCACCTTATTATTAAGCTTGAGGAGGTTTTCCTCGATGTGAGGAATCAATTTAGTTTCTTCATTGGTCTTGAAGATGGAGTTCATGATGAGCGAGAGGGTTAAGAGAGAATCCCTTCTGTCCTCGCCGGAGAGTTCCCGGAGCTGTTTAAAAAGTTCCCTCATCTTCTGGAAAATGAATTTTTCCTCTGCGTTCATCCTAAAGTGATCAGCCTTCATGTTGAAGACATTCATTTCTTTAGGTTTTCTGGGGCGAGTTATTTTTTCACTCATTATTCTACCTCCCCTCTGACCAGTTTATCGAGATCAGATTTTAAGAAACGATAGTCTTTCCCAATCTTATTGCCTTTCACCTTTTTCTGCTTGATGAGCTTGTAGAGCGTTATCCTGGTAATCTGAAGGTATTCGCAGGCCTGTTGGGTCGTTAAAACTACGCTATCTTGATTCATTTAAACCATAGTATATTTGAAATTATTTTGAAATACTTATAAATACTAATTTAATTTTTGTCAAGCTTTATTTTGCTTAGATATATAAAAATTATCTTTAAAAGATTTAAAGCTATTCAATTGAGTTAATATATATTTTAAAAAGCTTAATTAGTCTTAAATAGACTTATTGAAATCTGAGAATTTATCTTTCAGAATGTTTAGGTGTATTCCTTCTTCCATCGAGACTGTGTCAGAACAGGAAAAAAGTCATTCCGAACGTATGTGAGGAATCTTAACTGCTTGACTTTGCTATGCTCAAGATTTCTCGGATTCCCTCGAAATGACAAAAACACAAATTACGACACACCCTCATCGAGGGGAGAAGGTCAGGATGAGGGGTGAGGGGAAATTTCAAATATCTTTGGCTGGTATTAATTACACTACTCATTCACCAGACGCCTCTCGACAGGGCACAATTTACTAGCTTATTTTTTTATCCTATTCTTTTTCTGAGCCTGCCTATGCTGAGAGAGAGGGTGAGGATGCCAAGGAAGGCGAGGGAGAGCACCTGCGGCCATAAGATTTCAAAGCCGATGCCCCGCAGGAGGATGCCGCGAACGATGATAGCGAAATGGCGGATGGGCATGAGGTAGGTTAAGTATTGGATACTCTGGGGCATGTTTTCAATGGGAAACATGACGCCGGAGAGGGTGTTCATGGTGAGCACAATGAGAAAGGTGATAATCATCGACTGCTCCTGGGTGTTCACGATGGTAGAAATAAAGATTCCCAGCCCCAGGGTAGAGAAGAGGTAGAAAAAAGAGAGCAAGAGCAGGAGTGGGATACTCCCCTTGATGGGTATGTGAAAGACGAGGTAGCCTATGATGAGGATAAATAGTACATCGATAAAGCCAATGATGATGAAGGGGATGAGCTTGCCCACAATGAGCTCACTTGGCTTAAGCGGGGTTACCAGCAACTGCTCCATGGTGCCAATCTCCTTCTCTTTGACAATGCTCAGGGCAGTGAGGTTGGTGGTGACGATGAGTAGTATCATACAGATGACCCCGGGCACCATAAAATCAGCGCTGGAGAGATCAGGGTTATACCACAGCCGTGTTCGATTCTCGACTAGGAAGGTGCGCCCTCTCTCCCTCCTGAAACTTCCCAGGAAGTCACCCGCATTGAGTGCGGCAAGGTCGATTTTTTCCATGATGAGTTTTGATGAAAATTTTTCCGAGATAATCTGGGCATAATTTAGGGCGATGGTTCCTGAATTTGATTCTGTTCCATCAACGATAAATTGGACAGGGGAGGGTGCTCCGCTTCTTAATTTCTCTTCAAAGTCGATGGGTATTTCAATCCCTAGTTTCACTTTTCCCCCATCTAAGAGGCGATAGAGCTGATCGCGATGAGAGGCCTGGTACTTAATATTGAAGTATCCGTTGTGGTGGAAACTCCTCATGTATTCCCTGCTCAGTGGGGTGCGGTCTCTATCCAGTATCGCTGTCGGGATATTATGAATATCAAAGGTGGCAGCATATCCCAGGATGATAATCTGGAGAGTCGGGGCAACAAAGAGGAGGGGGTAGAGCTTTTTATCCCGGCGCATCTGCCGCAGTTCTTTTACGGTGGTGCTGATAATTCTACCTAACTTCATGCCTCACCCTACTTTTTTCTTAAACCTGAGTGCGCTTATGGTAATCAGCAGCAGCGCAAACATAAGGAGTATGAGCGCTTCGGGATAGAGCACGGAGAATCCCACACCCTTGAGGATCACGCCTCTCAGTATCACCAGATAGTACCTGATGGGAAAAAGGTAGGTGAAGAACTGAATGGGGAGGGCCATGCTCTCAATGGGAAAGATGAATCCAGAGAGAATAATTGCGGGAAGTATGGAAGATAAGAATCCCATGAGCCAGGCGGTTTGCGCGGTCTCCGCCACATTGGAGATGTAGAGGCCGATACCGAGGGAGGCAGCGATAAAAATACCGGAGAGGGTGAAGAGGGTGAAGAGATTTCCCCGGAAGGGCACCTCAAAAATGAGTCTCGATAAAATGATAATCAGCATCAGGCTCAGGTAGGCAATGACGATGTAGGGAATGATTTTGCCTATCATGAGCTCAATGGGTTTTAAGGGGGAAACCAGGAGACCTTCAATGGTACCCTGTTCCTTTTCTCTCACGATGGTGATGGAGATCCTGACCACGGTGATAGACATGAGAATCATGCCAATGAGCCCGGGAATGAGAAAGATAGAGCTTTTGAGATCCGGGTTGTACCAGATGTTGGGGCGAAGATCCACAGAGGGAAGCTGAGCGGGGAAAGCCATGCCCTGGTGTAAGATCAGCTCCCCCAGCATCTCACGAGAAAAGGTGGCGATGATGGCGTTTGAGTATCCCATGATGATATTAGCGGTGTTGTTGTCAGAGGCGTCGATGATGAGCTGAACCGGGGTTTCCTTTCCCCGGCGGAGGTCTTTAGAGAAGTCTAAAGGGAAGTGTAGGACAACTTTGACTTTCCGCTTATCGACATCGGAATTTATCTGCTGCATGGAGTAGAGTCGGTGGGTAAGGTCAAAGTAGCCTGACTGGATAAATTTGTCGGCAAGGGTGCGGGAGTCTTCCGATCTGTCCTGGTCGTAGACGGCGAGCGAAATATGGCTGATGTCCAGATTAATGGCAAAGCCAAAGAGGAAGAGGATGAACACCGGAAAGAAGATGAGCATGAGAAGCGCGATTTTGTCTCTGAAAATGTGAAGGTACTCTTTATAGATGATGGCAGAGATTCTTCTTAGCATAGTGTAGTAAGGTGAAGTACTGGTTTAGTGGTTTCTTTTAGAGAGCGCCACAAACACATCTTCGATGGAGGGCGCTATGGTGGTCATGTCACTAATAGTAATACCTTTATCTTTAAGAAGGTGTCTGAACAACGGCATGGATTCTTCTACGCTATCTACCCCCAGGTGGAGCGCATCCCCGTAAATGTTGATGTCTTTGATGAGTTCATGCCCTTCCAGTAGCTTAAATGCTTCGGTGATTTTACTACATTGAATTTTTATGATTTGATAGAGCTTGAAATTATCTTTGACTCCTTGAGGGGTGTCGTAGGCAACCAGGTTTCCCTCCCAGATAAACCCAATCTTATTGCACCGCTCTGCCTCTTCCATGTAGTGGGTAGTGATAAACAGGGTCATGCCGCTGCTGGAGAGGTCATAGAGGAAGTCCCACATAATCCTCCTCGATACCGGATCAATTCCCGCGGTGGGTTCATCTAAGAAGAGGATTTTGGGGCGGTGGACTACCGCGCAGGCAAGGGCGAGTCGCTGCTTCCAGCCTCCCGAAAGATTAGCAGCGAGATAGTTGAAGTATCTGCCGAGGCCGATGGTTTCCACCGTTTCCTCGCGCCGTCGTGCTGCCTCCTTTTTATCCGAGAGGTAGAGTTTTGAGTAAAAGGTAAGATTTTCTTCAACGGTGAGATCTCTGTAGAGACCGAAGCTCTGAGACATATAGCCGATAATGGTTTTTATCTTCTCTGCCTCGGTGATGATGTTATATCCTCCCACGGTACCATTGCCTGAGGTGGGCTCAAGCAATCCGCAGAGCATACGAATGGTGGTGCTTTTGCCAGATCCGTTGGGACCTAAAAACCCGAAGATTTCACCCTCTTCAATGGAGAGGCTAAGATTATTTACCGCAGTGACCTTGTCAAACTTTTTGGTGAGCTGAGATGATTCTATGGTGTTCATGGTTACTCCTTAGTTAATTTACTAAAATCTAGGGTTCAGGGTTTAGGGTACAGGGTCAAAACTTTTTTCACCTCACTCCACTCTCGGACCCCTCATCCCTGTGTCTCTGACCCTACTCCCTGAACCCTGTTCCCTCAATCACGGCATCTGCCGGCATCCCTAATTTTAGCTCCTGGTCAGGGTTTTCTACTTCAATTTTCACTCCGAATACAAGCTTTACCCTTTCTTCCTTGGTCTGAATATTTTTAGGGGTAAATTCGGCTTCAGGTGAGATGTAGGTGACCTTTCCGATAAATTCCTTTTTGGGGAAAGAATCTACCATCACCTTTCCCACCTGTCCTAGCTTCACTTTCCCAAGGTTGGTTTCTGATACGTATGCCATCAGCCACACGTGCTTGAGATCGATGACTGTGGCGAGGAGACTCCCTATGGAGACAAATTCTCCCAGTTCTACATAGCGCTCGCTGATTACTCCGTCGATGGGAATAATAGTGGTTGCGTCCTCTATTTGTTTCTCAATCAATTTTACCTGAGCCTCTGCCGCCTCTTTGAATGCCTTTCCTGCCTGTATCTCTTCTTTCCGCGAGCCCTCCACAGCAATTTCATAGTTCTTTTTGGCTATCTCGTATCTCTTTGCTGCTGCTTCATAGGCGGCTTCCGTCTTGTCTCTGGTTCCTAAGTCCACCACTTTTTCATCGTATAATTTTTGTATCCGCTTATACTCCCTTTTGCTGTCTTTGAGCAGCACCTCAGATTCCAGGAGAGATTCGTACGCCCTTTCCACTTCTTTATCCCTTAAGCCTTTGATGAGCATTGTCAGTTGTGCGTCTGCCTCAGCCAGTTTGGCTTTTGCCTGAGCGAGTTCGATGTCGAGCTTTTCGTGGTCAATCTCTGCCAAAACATCGCCCGTTTTCACCCAGTCGCCCTCATCAAAGTGGAGGGCTAAGATTTTACCTGATGCCTCGGATCTGATATCGACCTCGGTTGCCTCGATAGTGCCGGTAGATTCTATCAGGTTGCGGTTGCCGCGGTTACACCCGTTGAGCAGAATACTTACGCAGGTGATGCTGAGTAATAGGTATTGAGTAATCTTGTCCATAACTTTTCCCTTTCTGTATGGAATATTTATATGAAAAGACAAAAATAATTGTTTATCATCTCAATTAAATAGAGGAATTTAATAGAATGTGGAACACTAAACTGTCATTGCGAACGGAGTGAAGCACCCATTAAAAGGCGTTTGTCAAGAGAAAAAACTTCTCCTAGGCGAG
>CAYYOQ010000134.1:0-6694 GCA_964473235.1 uncultured Thermodesulfobacteriota bacterium
ACCCACCCTGTTCAAGGTACTTACACTCATCCTTTTTTTATCACTCTCCCTGCTGCAATGGAGTCAGGGCGTTTCAGATCGTCATAAGAACCAGAACGTACTTCTCCACACCATGGTCAAGGTAGCAGAGCAAACAATCCCGCAGGGGTCAGTGATCGGTTGCTTTCAATCCGGTATTATAGGATACTACTCTGATCGTAAGGTAATCAATCTTGACGGGGTAGTTAATCTGGAAGCTCTGAGGGCAATAAAGGAAAATCGCATGGGAGAGTATGTGTCAAGAGAAGGGATCAGTTATATCATGGACTGGTCTTTTGTACTGGACACCCTCTTTTTCAGGCATCTAGGAGAGTATAAATCCCTCCTGGAATTCACTCCGGTCCACAAGGGATTTTTCCATATATATAAAATAGGCTACCAAAGCACTCCGGGAAATGATGAATAAAAGTCTTGCGGCGTAGAACTCGTGACCCGAAATACCTTTAAAAAGCTACTTCTATTGCTCCTCTGTGTGGATCTTATCTGTTTTTGCCTCTCTTTTTATTCCCATCCCATAAAAGCTCTCTCCCAGTGCGATTGGGCAAATATCCTCCTTTTCCTCTCGCTTATACTTTACCTCAACCGCCAACGCCAATTGAGTAACACGAGCAAGAAAAAAAATGAAAAATATATGAATGCAGTGATCTCGAGGTATGGGTTATAATAATGTTCAGGGCTCTACACTGCCAAAAACACTGACAGTTCACCGAGGTACTAAAAGGTTATCTTTCTATTGAGCCTTTTACCTCTATCTATTAATTCCTGTTTTTTAAGGAGATATTTTAATGCTACCAGCAAATTTATACATTGCATTGCCTAGGGTAATATGCTATGTAGACCTCTGCAATTACTGGGTAAAAAGACATAACCATTTTCTAGAGCGAAAGGTATATGAAAAAGTGGCACAAGATCTCCCTCATCCTACTCGCAGTGCTTATTCTTATGGTAATGGGCAGCGCCATTCTGGTGAAGCAGTACCTCGGACCTGAAACCATCAGAAGCGTGGTTATACCTGCTTTAGAAGAAGTTATAAAATATGAAATAGTCTTCAGCAGCATAGAGGTAGGCCTCGGAGGAACCATTACCTTAAAAGAGGTTACCTTTCGTGATCCCATCGATCCTCAGCACGCCGTGCCCCTCAAGAGCCAGGGATTGGTACTCCACGCTCACATCCTCCCCCTTCTCCTAAAAAAGATCATTATAGAAAAAATTACTCTCTCCCAGCCTCTCCTCACCCTAACCAGAGATGCCCAGGGAAACTACAACCTTATCAAGACTAAAAACGCCCCTGAACCAGCAGAGCCAGAGGTGAGAGAAACGAAAAAAGCAAAAAGGGACGCACTAGAAACCTCCCTATCTCTCCCCATAACCTCTCTCACCATTGATCAAGGAACACTTACCTTCACGGATTACTACAAAAACCCCGCTGCACCCTTTGAGCTCACTATAGAAGATATCAACCTCCGTGCCTCAAATATCTCTGCCGTTTCTCCCTTCCCGGTAAATCTTAGCGCAGAAATTGTGTCAAATCCTTCCGCATTCCTTAAGTGCAAAGCGCTCATAAACCCACTGCGCAGGGAGGCAGAATCAAAAGTTGAGCTCACTCCTCTGGAGATAACCCGCTTCTCTCCCTATCTCCCACCCCTTCCCCTCACCCTGGTAAAAGGTTCCTGTGCCCTCGACCTCACCGTAACGGTTAACAAGTCTTTAGACCTCTCCTCTCAAGGTGTCCTATCCTTTGAGGACATAACTTTTTCACCTGCAGGTGCGCCAGAGGAGGGATCACCCGGCACCTTAATCGAAGGCCTAAGGAATATCACTATTAACCTGGACCATCGCCTTTCCTATACACCTGCTGAAGATACCCTCACCCTTGAGAAACTTGATGCGACTCTCCAGAAGGTCAAGTTCTCACTGAAGGGAAAGGTAGCGCAGTGTAAAACCAATCCTCTCATCGATGTAACTCTTGACGCAGATAAGCTCTCAATTCGTGATCTCTCTGACTCCATCCCGCCTGACCTATTGCCTGAGGTGAAAGACCTTCTCTCCTCCGGAACCACCGAAGCGCATCTCTCAATTAAAGGTGAACTCAAGAAGCCGCGAGCGTGGGAAACAAATGGGTCAGTCACCATCGACCAGTGGAGACTACAACCGTCGCAACTACCTTCCTGTGGTGCCCAGACCGAAGGAAAAATCTCATTCAGCGGCCAGCGGATACACATTGACCAGCTTAAAACCACTTTTAAAAACTCCCTCCTCACGGTTAAGGGGAACATAGATAATTACCTCAAAGGACCTCTCACTGCCGAGCTTCAGTGCACCTCACCTTCTCTCACCCTTGATGAGATTATTTCCTGTATCCAAGAACACAAAGGTACCCCCGTGACCAGAGAGGAAGCAGAAAAGGGAAAAGAGGAACGTGGGGAAATTGGTCCCTTCACTCTTAAAGATGCCAAAGTTAACGCGGCTATTTCACTTGAGAGCATCAAGTATAAAAACATGCACCTCTCTAATGTAAAAGCCACCTGTCGCCTTAAGGATAATGTGCTCACGCTAGAGCCGCTCACCGGGAAACTCAACGAGGGATCGTTCAACCTTAAAGGACGCATCGACCTGGGAGTGAAAGGCCTGGAGTACTCGCTTCAACTCAGCGGAAATAATCTGCAACTTAATCCCCTCATGACTTCTCTTGCACCTACGCTCAAAGAAACTATTGAGGGAACCGCACACCTCACTACTGAACTGAGGGGAAGCGGCAGCACCTCCGATACCTTCAAGAAACACCTTAAGGGGGAAGGGAAAATCACTATTGAGAGGGGAAAGGTAACAGGGTTCAGACCCCTTCAAACCATCTCTTCATTCATTAAGACAGAAAAACTAGACACCCTCACCTTTGATCACGCAGAGCAAACCTTCCAGATCCACGATGGTGTGATAGGAACTGAGGGCAGTCTTACAGGGAACGATATAGAGTTCTATCCTAAGGGAACGATCAGCCTCGATGCACAGCTCGACCTCTCCTTAGATATAAAGCTATCTCCCGCGTTCTCCGCCCAGATAGCCAATGAGGTCTTAACCAAATATTTTCATGACCAGCGGGGATGGACAGTAGTTACCTTTACTCTCAAAGGTCCCTACAATGAATTAGCAGTTATCCCTGCACCCGCCACCATTAAAAAAATCTCTGAGATGCTCATCGACATCATCCTCAAAAAGGAGGATGTCGATAGCAGTACCAGAGAGGAAAAAAAGAAGGCACTCGAAGACCTGATGAAGGAGTTGATAAAGAAATCCAAAGAGAATAAAGAGAAAAAAGTACCCTGAGAGGTACGTTTACTACCTCGTGTTTCGAAAGGTACCTTTACTCTATGTTCATCTTTCTCTCATCACTCTTTTTTAGCCGCCCCATAAGCATATTCACCCACCACCACCTGTAAGCTCTCAGAAGGGAGAATCGCCATCAAACTAAAAGCACACACCCTCGCTTCACTTGGTTGCAGTGCGGTTATCTACCTTATCTTCAAATCCTTCTCCTGTGCACTTGCCTCCTTTCTGGTGGGTGTCTTGCTCGATATTGATCACCTGTTTGAATATTTTACCCACACCGGCGTGAATATAAATATAAAAAGATTCTTCCACTATAGCTACCAGACAAAGTACAAACGACTCTACCTATTCTTCCACGCCTATGAGTACCTCATGTTCATTGCCCTCATTACCATTATTGCAGGATACCATCCCCTCCTCATTGCCATCGGCATTGGCATGATGCAGCACCTCCTCCTCGACCAGATGTATAATCAGGCAAGGCCTATGGCGTACTTTATTTCCTACCGGATTAAAAATGGATTTAGCACACAGAGTTTCTTTAAGGATGGTGTTCTTTCAAGGTTACCTAAGGATGAGGCACTATTCTAAAGCTTTGAAGCGCTTGTTCAGTGAGAGGACCCACCCGTATCAACTGGGTGAGAGCCGTTCCCTCTTCCCGGTACGCTACCTCCACCGGGGGGTTCTCCCGTGCCTTGCTGTACCGCACCGTGAGGGAAGCAGCCGTCTCTACAATATCCTGAGTTGCAGGACCTCTCAAAAGACTCAGAGGTCCCGGGTGTTTTGATAACTCCAGCACAATATCCCCCTTGCGAACCAACTGAGCTATCTTCCGGTTTTCATCATGCCTCCTTCCTACGATTAAAAAGGTACCCCCTGGAAATACAAAATGTCTTCCCAGTGTTATTAAACGCACCTCCTCAACCGTTACCTGAGAATGATTACTACACAACCACCTTATCCTAAGAGAGAACTGAGGATCAGTTAACAGGCATCCTCCGGCCGGTGTGGGGTACTCTTTAATCCCCCACTCTTGAGCCAGCTGCATCTGAGACTTCCTTCCCCTTCCCGCAAAGTCAAAAAGTCTCCCTCTATCCACCCACCCCTGCTCCTCAGGAATCGTAGGTTTTAAGTGCTTCGCACTCAACGGTCTCAGTAAGATCCCCTCCGCGTGAGACTCTCTCTCAACTACTCGCAAGCTATCACGCCTCTGTGACATGGGTCTTTGACCCAACACTTCGCCAGTAATAATAAAGGAAGCCCCTTCTTCTTTAAGATACTCTCTGGCTTTTGACACCATAAAAATCTTACAATCCAGGCAGGGATTAAAATTTTTCCCGTACCCGTGCGGTGGGTTTTTCACCAGAGCCAAATAGTCACTGCTCACGTCCACTATGCTGAGCGAAATGCCATAGCGGTGAGCGATAGAACGTTCCACCTCCCACTCCCTCCCCTTCTGCTCATAGCCAAAAAAGGGGGTTATAAACTGGAGCGCTTTCACCTCTATCCCCTGGCTCATGATACTACGACAGGCCAAGATGCTATCAAGACCACCAGAGTAGAGTGCTAAGGCTTTTATGCTTCCCATAACTTTAATTCATTGAGTTCTTACACAGTTACTGAGGGTACACTGATGGAAAAGAAAGGTGGGACAAAGGTACTCTTTGCAATTAGTGAACGGTTAACTCAAAGGCATCCTTGATCAACTCTACTCGTTCTTGGTGAGTATAAAGATACACCGCGACCACATCAAAACGAGCCTTCAGGTGGTGAACCTTATACCTGGTGATGAATTCGAGAGCCACCTTAGAGAGTTGATGTTGCTTTCTCTTGTGCACGCTCTCTTGAGGAACCCCAAATTCTTCTGATTCCCTCGTCTTGACCTCCACAAAGGAAAGCACATCCCTATCTTTTGCAATAATGTCCACCTCACCAAACACACAGCGATAGTTCTTGTGTAAAATTCTATATCCACACACCTTCTCTAAGTATGCCACTGCAATTGCCTCTCCCCGTGCCCCCAGCGTCTTTCTCTCATCACTCATCTCACCCCTCCACACGCAGTGCGTGCGTTTCCTAAGTGACTCCCCTGAATGTTTTGCGATGGAGCGGGCAACAACCATACTTTCTGAGTGCCTCAAGATGCTCCTTGGTTCCGTACCCTTTATTGTGCGCAAAGTTATACCATGGATACTGGAGGTGATACTCATTCATAATCCTATCACGGGTAACCTTAGCCACCACCGAAGCCGCAGCGATGAGCATGCTGAGACCATCTCCCTGTTTCAGAATCATCTGTGGAATATCAACTGCAAGAGGGAAAATCCCATCAACCAAGACATACTCCACGGCACAGGTGAGAGTACTCACCGCCAAGGCCATTGCTTTTAAACTTGCCTTGAGGATGTTCGTTTCATCAATCTCTTCTTGATTGACTCTTCCCATCCCTACGGAAAGCGCCCTTTTTACTATCTCATCGTATAATTGTTCTCTTTTACGGGGGGTTAGTTTTTTGGAATCAGCAAGACCGGTAATTTCACAATAGGGAGGGAGTACTACTGCAGTGGCGAGCACTGGACCCGCGAGCGGGCCTCTCCCCACTTCATCGACACCAGCAAGACAACGATATCCCTTTTCGTAGAGTGCCCATTCTGGGAGGAGTACACTTTTAAAACCGTGAGGGTACTGTCTATCCATAGAACCCAAGGGCGGTGGCGAAAAGAACCCTCATTCCACAAGCTCTTTCTCTTCTCTGATTCGTGCGGCCTTCCCCTTGAGGTCTCTCAAGTAATAGAGCCGAGACCGTCGAATCCTACCTTTCTGTACCACCTCAACCTTGTCAACAACCGGGGAGTGGAAAGGAAAGATTCTCTCTACCCCAACCCCATAGGAAACTTTTCTGACGGTAAAGCTTGCTCTATTGCCGCCTTTTCTCTTTCGAATCACTACACCCTCAAACACCTGGATCCTCTCCTTTTCAGCCTCTTTCACTCGCACGTGGACCTTCACCGTATCACCTGGTCGGAATGGGGGTAAATCCTTTCTCATCTGTTCCTTTTCAAGTTCCTCAATGACATTCATCTGCGTCTCTCCTTACTCAAGTATCCTACATTACTACCACGCCATCCCTCCCCTCGTGTGGAGGAATGCACACCCAAAATTAATGTTCAAGTTCCTCAAGGAACTTTACCTCTTCTTTAGCAAGAGAGGCCTTAGAGAGTAAATCAGGCCGTCTCTCCTTGGTTCGCTTGAGCGCCTGGTGACGTCTCCACCGTTCAATCTCTGCATGATTACCAGACAACAATACCTCTGGTACCTCCATGTCTCT
>CAYYOQ010000135.1:0-4316 GCA_964473235.1 uncultured Thermodesulfobacteriota bacterium
TGAGGAACTGGACCGTGGAGAAAAACCTCCCCGCTTGCGCAGAGGACGTGTAATTTTCTCCCTCTCAGCTTGTACCGTCTTACCAAAACATGCAGCCCCCTTGTATGCTGGATTACGTAGCATACCCCATACCGTAGATCGGTCCCAGGTGAATTTGCCATGGCTGGTTGGAATCCCTTGGGTAGTAAGCCTTCTCGTAATTCCCCCCATACTCAATAACTCTTCTGTGTAAAGACGATAAACCTCACGTACTACTTCTGCCTCCTCTTCAATCACTTCATAGTATGCTACGGAGAAAGCAGCTTTTTTAATATAACGATAGCCATAAGGCGCACCAGAGAGCACACTGATTGAACCATTTTGAGCGCGGTGCCTTTTACCACGTCGGCTACGCTCCACGATTTGAGCTCTTTCGTATTCTGCAATCATCCCTTGAAATTGCACAAGAAGCTGTTCCTCAGGAGTAGAAGCCTGGGGAGACTTGATAAACATTACTTCCACCCCATAACGAGCAAACTCCTCCAATAAAAGTACTTGATAGGCATACTTACGACTAAGACGGTAAGGTGAATATACCAGAATAGTTTCTATCTGCCCCTCTCCAGCCAAGTCACGCAAGCGCTCAAGACCAGGACGTACCAGATTGGCTCCGCTGTAGCCTTCATCTTGAAATATCCATTCAGAGGGCACAGCATATCCCTCCGTTTGAGCATATCCTTTATGTACAGCCGTCTGGCTACCTATAGTCTGTTCTTCTTTTTGCTTCTCCGATGATACTCGAGTGTAAATTGCTGCTGCCTTCACAATCGTTATCTCCCTGCTGTGTTAATTGAGCTACGTTCTTACCAGCAGGCCAGACTTTCTCAGGAACCAAAAGCCGATAGGCTTGCGAAATCTTTCGTGTAGCCAATCAATCAAAACCATAAAACATTTGGATTTGTCTTTGAGGATGACGTTTCTCAGCCATGCCCCCTTCTTCTGAGAAATGACTCCAAGGCTTGAGTCACAATGTTGCTTATAGAATCTCCAGTAGATTTTGCAAATCGCCTGATTCGAAAAACCAGACTCACAGGGAGCTTGACAGTAAATACCTCCTTGTGCTCTGGAATCGGCAACTCTCTCTTTATTTTCTGAGCCTCTCGAATATAGCGGTATGCTTGCCTCTTGGAAACTCCATATTGTTCCACAAGCACTGCTGTAATTCTGTCGTTTGAGAAGCGTTTCCTCAACATGGTGATTGCCATATTGATTCGTTCGGCCATTTCTGCACTTGGGGATCTTATCATAAGCCATATTTATACTACCATTTATGTCATAATGTTAAGTATTATTCCATCTTCTGTGGTATGAAACTACTTGTTCAAATTCAAAGTTATCTATTGTGTAGGTAGAGTACTTTCACCTCTGTTATCAAACATTGTGCTCGATGACCTCGATAAGGAACTGGAGAGACGAGGGCACAGGTTCTGTCGTTATGCAGATGACTGTAATGTGTATGTGAGGTCAAAGAAGGTGGGAGAACGAGTTATGGGTTCACTCACACGATTCCTGGAAGGGCGCCTCAAACTCAGGGTGAACCAGGCAAAGAGTGCGGTAGACCGACCCTGGAAGAGAGTATTTCTCGGTTATTCCATGACATTTCACAAAGAGAGCCGCATAAAGGTGGCTTCTCAGGCAGTGAAACGGCTTAAGCGTAACGTGAAAGAACTCATTCGACAGGGAAGAGGCCGTAAGGTGAGCCGGTTCATTAGAGAGAATCTCAATCCGGTGCTGCGGGGGTGGATACAGTACTTTCGACTCGCAGAAGTAAGGGGGGTCTTCGAGGAACTGGACGGATGGTTACGCCGCAAACTGCGGTGTATATTGTGGAGACAATGGAAGCGATCACGAACACGGTACAGGAAGTTGTTAGAAAGAAACATCGTGGAGGAGCGATCTCGCACTTCATCCGTTAATGGTCGAGGGGCGTGGTGGAACTCGGGAGCATCACATATGAATGAAGCATTCCCGAAGAAATACTTTGATCATATTGGTCTCGTGAGTCTGCTAGACGAATTGCAAAGACTTCAATGTGTTTCATGAACCGCCGTATACGTGATCCGTACGTACGGTGGTGTGGGAGGTCGGAGGGGGTAACCCCTCCTCCTACCCGATTGCTTTTAAACACTAGAAGTATTTGTCGGCTATGTCCTTTATTCGTTAATCATTTTTAAAACCAGGTCAACAGCCTGATTGAATGTTTTAACTTCATCACGCTCATCTTCGTCAAAAAAAAGATCCCACTCATCCTCACACATGGTAAAAAGCTCAAGCCTGCCTGATGAACTGAGCCCCTGGTCAGCCATTGGTGCATCAGGATCGATCTCGACATCTTGATTTGCCAGAGCTTTTTTCAAAAAAACTAACATTTTTTCAGATAATTCTTCTCTTTCCATAGATAAATCTCTCTTTCTATTAAAAACAACAAGTTCTGTTTACTTACCGTATTTATCCCAGTATGATTTGAAAATTCTTTCTTCATCAGGCTTGTTTTCCGGAATGGGTCTTGAAACCCATGTGTAATTGACCATATTTTTCCAGGTGATGTTATCTGTAGTGCTGTTTCCTCCCCAGGTCCCGCAGGCAAGGCTCATAGTGAAAGGCATGCCGTTTGTAAAAGAACCGCTGTTTGCCAGGCACTGCGGCTGGTTCACCATCAGGCGGCTTACCTGTACCTGTTCTGCAATCTCCCGTATACGTTCCTCATTTTTGGTGTGGATCCCACAACAGTGGCCCCGGCCACGGATTGCATGAATCCTCTTGAGATATTCAACAGCCTCGCTAAATGGGCCATATTTCCAAAGCGTCAAAACGGGCGAGAGCTTCTCATCGGCAAACTTGTCGTTTTCTACCGGATCTTCGCCTAGGACCATGATGAAGGTGGTGTTTTCAGGTACCTCAATTCCCGCAATTTCAGCAATTTTGGTAGCGGCCCTGGCCACGATTTTTTGATTTATATGTTTTCCATCCGGCCACATGGCTTCTTTCAGTTTTGCCTTTTCCTCGGCATTACACAGATACCCGCCGTGTGATTTTAAGCCTTCAATTGTCTGGTCCCACACGGACTCCTGGATTACGGCACTGTTCTCAGAAGAGCAGGATGTGGCATTGTCAAAGGTCTTGCTCAGGAATATTTTTTCCGCTGCATCGGAAACATTAGCAGTTTCGTCAACGATCATCACAGAATTTCCTGCGCCCACACCAAAAGCCGGCTTGCCGCTTGAATAGGCTGCCTTGACAGACTGGGTTCCGCCGGTTGAAAATACCACGTCAGCAGCGGCCATAAGCGCCTGTATATCCTCTATATAAGGCCTTTCCATGCACTGCAGAAGATCAACCGGGGCAACGACTTTTTCAAGACCCTTGCGCATAAATTCAACAGCCTTGGCACCGCACCTCCTGGCGATCATGTGCGGGGCAAAAATCATGGCGTTACGGGTCTTTAATGCAGAGATCCCTTTAAGCACTATAGTGGCTGTGGGGTTCGTACATGGAGTCGGGGCAAAAATAACTCCCATGGGCTTGATGATCTTAAATATGCCCTTTTCCTTATCTTCCTCAACAATGCCGGTTGTTTGTACGCCTTCCATGTCTCGCAGGGCTCCAAGGACCTTATTGCGGTGTTTATTATATTTATTTTCATATACACCCATTTTTGTTTCTTTAGCTGCAAGCTTGGCACATTCTTCTGCGCTTTCAGGCTTTATTGCTTCCCATGCAGCAGCAAGAACCATTTCATCTACCTTCTCCTGGGGCCAGTGTTCTACGATTTGCTGGGCTTTTTTTGCCCTGTCAAGCATATCCTGCAATACCTCGTTCATGGATCCTCCACAATTGTTTGATTATTCTAGAATTCCTTCCGTCTCGGTACCCCCTATAAGTCCTTCGATTCATAAGTTCTGTGAAGAACTTATTTATTCAGTATTAGTGCTGAGTGAGCGATCCCTACAAGTTGAGTTGTCAAAATACGTAACTGTGTTTGAGAATCGAAGCACTAAGTGAATACAAGTAGGCTGACCGTAGTATAGATAAACTATCGTTAGCCATTTTGTCAATAATTTTTTTGCCCCTCTCTAATTTACAAATTGAAAGTAGACAGACAACTAATAGTTTAAGCTTTATGAATTTAGTTTGATATCATAGTCAAAGGAAAGGCAGCAGTCTTTTTGGGATTCAGTTACCAGTGGAAAAACATTTCTTTAAATAACCGACCTAAATACGCCCTACCTTAATGAGGGTAATGTGGTCACCATCATGCTCCCCTTTGACGGAGGATA
>CAYYOQ010000135.1:4416-6494 GCA_964473235.1 uncultured Thermodesulfobacteriota bacterium
CCCTTAATCACTCCCATAGGCCTTAGCCTCACCACTTTCTTACTGATACCAGCCTTATGCACGATGTCCACTACATGAGAAACATCTTTATACGCTTCCGGAATTTCTTCAGCAACCGTTTCTCCACTCGCAGCCTTTACATAAATACCCTGCCCCTCTAGTTCCTTGAGCACTGACCTTCCCCTCGCTACCCTGATGGCTTGATGCCGGCTCAACAACCTCCCCGCACCATGACAGGTGCTCCCAAAAGTCTCCTGGTACGCGCGCTCTGTACCCACCAAGACATAAGAATACCTCCCCATGTCGCCGGGGATAAGAACCGGTTGCCCTATGTCACGATACCTCTCTGGGATATCCGGATGGTGAGGGGGAAAAGCCCTAGTAGCACCTTTTCGATGTACGCACAAGGTCTGTTTTTTACCCTCAATAACATGGGTTTCTATTTTCGCGATATTGTGGCACACATCGTATATGAGCTTGAGCCTTTTGGAAGACCCCTTAAAAACCTTTTCAAAAGATTCTCTCACCCAGTGGGTAATCATCTGACGATTAGCGAAGGCATAGTTTGCTGCGCAGGCCATGGCGGAAAGGTAGTTTTTCCCCTCTTTAGAATTAAGAGGGGCACAACAGAGCTGCTTATCAGGAAGCTCAATCTGGTACTTGCGGCTCGCTTCCAGCATCACTTTTATTGCATCATCGCATACTTGATGACCCAATCCCCGCGATCCCGTGTGGATAAAGACTGTTGCCTGATCCTTAAAAAGACCCAGAGTGGTAGCACAATCCTCATCATATACCTCTTCTACAAACCCAATTTCTACGAAGTGATTTCCCGAGCCAAGCGTTCCCAACTGGGGACGCCCCCTCTCCAGGGCACGGTTCGAAATGAGCGAAGGATCTCCCCCAGGGATACATCCACTTTCTTCAATATGCTGTAAATCCTCAGGCGTTCCGAACCCACGTCCCACCGCCCAGGAGGCCCCCTCCTTAAAAACCTTTGCTTCTTCCTCCCGGCTCAACCTAAAATCCTTGCGGAACGATCCTACCCCCGTGGGAATAGTGCTAAAAAGAAACTGCACCAGTTCCTTGATCTTCTCCTGTACTTCCTTTCGGCTCAGACCTGAGCCAACTAATCTCACCCCTCAGTTGATATCGTATCCAACTCCACCTGGCGATACCACCCCGTCCTTCATAGCAAAGGCAGCTACCCCGCCGATGGGAAATCCATACCCCCAGTGGATATCCGGCATGGCAAGAGAACATCCCACAATTCCTGGAAGCCAGGCAACATTTGATACCTGGTTAAGGCTCTGGTCTTTCCTAAGCTCCTCCATCATCTTCTCGTCTGCGTAAACCCTCCCCTCGGTCCTCATCTTACCAAGTTGAGGAATAGCCCACCGGTAGTCATCTATCTTTTTAATGGTTATCTCTGTTTGTCCTTTTGGATTTGCCATTTTCTTTCTCCTCTATAAATCAAAAATGATTCTTCCTTCCCACCTTCCATCCTTATGCTCAACACTCACCTGATGATAGGTTACCGCTTTAATCTCCCTTTTAATGAGATGCCTTTCCGGGTGAAAGTGTTCACCCCGGGCAACCGCCTGTAAACCACAGTCAGTTAACTTTTCAAAATGAAACCTCCTGAACACTAATCCCTGGGCGTCAAAGAGATAGAGCAACTCGCCAAGCCACGCGACCATCAGTTCCTCAATGTTGGCACTTTTAATAACTATGGTTCGCTCAAGGCTAGTACGAACCCGGTTAAGGTTGGTGAGGAGACTGAAAAACGCCCTGCCTGCATTGAGAAAGAGTTCATTCAGATTACTACCATATACGATGATACCAATATCACCTGTGTGATTGAGTACTTTATATGTTCTCAAAAAGTATTTTCCCTTTAAAAGATATTATTATATACTATTGTGCAAAAAACTAGTTACTCTTCATTCAATCCTATATTTTTTTACTACCTACTTAATTTAATAAATTTTACAATCTACTGTAGAAATTTCAATAATAAATATATTGGGGTATCCGCTTGACTCAAGTAGATACACTATCTGATATAATTATGGGTA
>CAYYOQ010000136.1:0-6488 GCA_964473235.1 uncultured Thermodesulfobacteriota bacterium
CGAACCCCTACGGGATTGCTCCCACTAGACCCTGAACCTAGCGTGTCTGCCAATTTCACCACTTCGGCACTTGAAAAACGGCAGGGGAAATGATATGGTGCTCTGTAACTTTTTTAACTAGTGCCTGAACGAAAACCCCTGTGTTGGCGCTATTGTCATTTCGACTGAAGGGAGAAATCTTTGAATTTGCATGAGATTTCTCAGTCGCTTCACTCCTTCGAAATGACAGCCGATGTGGTGTGTGAGGGTTTTCGTTCAGACACCAACTACCTATCATGGCGTGAGTTTTTCATTGCGAAGGGAGTGATCAATCTGGTAGTGTGAACAACCTTGCCCTCAGGCTATCCATTAACCTTTCTTAAAACTTTATTCTATCTCTCCCCTGACTACCATAAATAAATCATCATTATAATAGTTTTTCTTAAGTTTTTATAAATAGTACCGAAAAGATATCAAAATTGTACTCTAGAGATAAAAAAGGGCAAAAAAGATAGTTGTATCGAAATAAATTATTTTGAGGAGGTAATCGTGGGCAAAATACTTACCACCAAGGAGCTTGCTGAATACTTAAAACTCACCGAGGTGACCATCTATAAGTATGCAACTATGGGTAAAATTCCTGGCTTTAAAATCGGCAGCAGGTGGCGCTTTGATAAAGAGCAAATCGATGAATTACTGAAGAATGACGACCATCAACAAAGCGCGTGAGCGAACAGACCGTTTAAAAACTTGTAACGATAGGGATCACTCCTATGATTGAACTGGAGAGAAGAGAATATCTGAGGATAGATTGCCTCGTGGCAACTCATATTTTGAGCATCAAGGAAAATAGTGAAGTGGATCGCAGTAGTGGATTGGCAAAGAATATCAGCGCTTCTGGTGTGCTCTTCCGGACGGCGAAGAGATATGAGAGGGGAACAGTAGTGAGTATCGAAATTTTCCCCGGTATCCTTAATGAACTTGATGAGAACAGAGCAAAGGTTATCAAAACGAGAGGATTTGTACTAGGGAAAGTAGTGAGGCTTGAAGACGTTGAGGATGGAACGTATGATTGTGCGGTAGCCTTCATTTCCACCCATAAAGAGGATAGGGATTATCTGAGGCTGTTTCAGGATCTCATCAATAAGGCTATGTATTCCTAGCAACCAGCGAGTTATTCTACTATATCTCCCCTCACCCCTGCCTCCATAACCTTAGGGATAGTAATCCATGGTAGAGAGTAGAGTAAAAAATATTATCGAGAGAGTCAATAAACTTCCTACCTTACCTACCGTAGCCAATAAAATAACAAAATTAATCAAGGATCCAACCTGTACCGCTATCCGGGTGTCAGAGGTAATTGATAAGGATCAGAGCCTCACCAGCCGGGTGTTGCGTTTGGTGAATTCTGCCTTCTACTCACTCTGCACAGAAGTTACCAATGTGCGGCATGCCGTTGCGTTACTCGGGTTCAAAACGATTTCCCAAATGGTCATTAGTATATCAGTATTTGATGTGTTTAAGGGAGGCAATGGGAAAGGGTTTAACCGCGAGGGGTTTTGGAAGCACTCCATTGGTTGCGCGGTGATAAGCCAGAGCATTGCGGAAAGCATCCACTACCCGAGAATTGATGACTGTTTTACCTCAGGACTTATGCATGATATAGGAAAGGTGGTACTTGACCAATACCTGCATGAGGAGCTGGTAAAAGTACTCGAGCTTACGCAGGAGAAAGGAATCTATTTTGCAGATGCAGAAAAAGAGGTAATGGGGATCGACCATACTGATGTGGGCAGCCAGGTGATGAAGAATTGGAACATACCTCTTCTGATTATTGCTGCGGTAACGCACCACCACCAGCCATTGAAGGAGCGAAAAGGGTCAACACTCTCTCAGGACATAATAGTGGATATCGTGAGAGTGGCAGATGTCATTTGTAGAAGAGGGCACATCGGGTACACCGGTGATACTGTAATACCTGAACTGTCCGAAGATTTGTGGGAACGATTGAATCTCGAACCATCGTCACTTCTACGAATTGCTGAGAGCTGCGGAGAAGAGATTGAAAAGGCAGGTGTGCTTCTTGAGTTAACCTCCTAGGGTATTTCTGTTCAGATGCCTAACACCCGGTGTGTCATTACTATGAGTGAGGTAGAGTAACCAGACCGACCATGAAACAGAAAACGAACTATGAACAGGTATTTACCTCGTCGTCAGATGGAATACTGATAGCTGACACGGAGGGGTATATGATAGAGGTCAATCCATCCTTTGAAGAGATGCTTGGCTACAGTAAGAAAGAGCTTGAGGGACGTAAGCTCACAACGCTGCTTCCCGTCCCCTTTGAAGGGGAAGAGTTCTTCACCCCGCTCATGACACAGCTTAAGGATAAAAAGACCGTGCGCACGCAACACACCTGGCAGAGAAAAGATGGAGAGCTCCTCTTCGTCGACCTCCACACCACCCTCCTCACCGAAAAAAATGGAACGATCACGGGGACGCTCTCTCAGGTGAGAGATGTCAGCTCCACGGTAGAAATCGGGGAAGAATTAAAACAGCGCAATAGCGAATTGCTTATCCTTACTACTATTATCTCTTTCTTTAACCAGTTTGTTACTATTGGTGAGCTCCTCGATAGTGCACTAGGAAAAGTATTAGAAATCATGAAGATTGAATCAGGCGCGCTGCTGCTCTATGACGAGAAAGGGGGTAGCTTTGTCCTGGAGACTTCAAAGGGATTTTCACCAGGTTTTGTAGCAACCTTCTCCCAGATTGATGCTACCACCCATGCAATTGGTAGCAAAGTACATAAGGATGAGTACGTACTGCTGGGGGACGAGATGATGGCACAGCTCCCTGAGGCTGAGTGGTGGCGTAATGAACAGTTGAGTGGCTGTGTGTGCCTTCCCCTTAAAACCAAAAAGAGAGTGTATGGGATGATGATCTTCGGTCATCGCCACTCACGATTTTTTTCCGACCAGGATATGAGGTTGCTCAAAAACATAGGATATCAGATCGCCATCTCCGTAGAGAATGCACTGCTCTATAAGGAAACGAAAGACTCTGAAGAAAAATACCGTCTTCTCACGGAATCAGCTAATATAGGAATTATCTCATTTACCAGGGAGGGAAAAATCTTTCAGTTCAACAGGAAAGCGGAGGAGCTCTTTGGATTTTCCAGGGAAGAAATCATTAATGATTCCGTGCTCACGCTGCTGCCAGCAACACACCATGAGCTCATCGAACGAATCGCCAAGCAGTATATGTCCTCAGGCACGCACAAGCCACTTGTGCAACCTCTCATGGACTATGTGAAGAGAAGGGACGGGAGTCCCCTAGTGCTTGAGATTGCCTACTCCGTCTGGGGAGAACGGATTAACCCCCTCATCACCGCTACCATAAGGGATGTGAGATAGGAATAGGGGCACGCGCCCGCCTCACACCTTCCTCAAGAAATCTCTACACGCCTGTATACTTCTTTCCACGTGTTCCACCTTATGTGGTTCAACGATATAGATAGGATTTACCCGGTGACGCTTAATGAGCTGAAAAAAAAGCTCAAAGTCTATTTCTCCCTCTCCCATAGGAAGGTGATCATCTGACGTTTTACGGTTATCGTGCAGATGAACTGCCTTGAGAGAGGTGCCGAGTGAAGTAAACCACGCTTCCATCGGCACTGTTGAAAAAAGATTGAAGTGGCCGGTATCAAAACAAAAATTAAAAAAGGATGAATTAATGGCAGCAACTAATTTCTCTAAGCTCGAAGGCTCTTCCTCAAAAATATTCTCTACTGCAATGGGAATGCCCATGCGTTCAACCTGAGCTACCAAGGGGCCCCAGGTGCTAAGGCTATTTTCCAGCCAGAGGTCAACATTGCCATCAAAGAACCACTTATTGTAACCGGGATGGAAGGTGACCATCTGCGGATTGAACAGAGCGGCGACCTCAAGCATTTGTTGTAACCGTTCGAGAGTGGCCTTTTTGATCTTGGTGTCTACCCCCCCAGGACTCAAATCCATAAAAGGGGCGTGCATGGTGATACCCAGCCCGTGGTCTCTCAGGACAGAACTTACCCTCACTAGATCCTGGTGGCGGTAGGTATCCAGTGCCTCACCGTTGAAGTAGATTTCAGGATTAAGCCTTTTTTCAATGACCAACTCTAATTTTTCCAAAAGCATTCTGTAGGGAATATTGACCTGAATCCTTTTCTCCATGGCACGCTCCGGTTGAGAGAAATTAGTGTGGGGTTGTTGTTAGTGGTAACAATTTCGAAGCGTTTTGTCAATGACAAGCTGAGCTAAATCGCTTGACAAAGCACATCTGATTACTATATAGAGAATTTTACTTTGCCTAGTGGCCACTTGGAGTTATCCCAGGCGGTAAGTGTACAGTACCTTGTGCAGTATATTTAATTAAAAAAAATAAACAACCGCACCTGGTCATCACTTTATGGAGCGCGAGGGTACCTTCCTGCCTTTAGTGCACCCAACCTTTAAAAAAGGTGGGGGTGTTTTTGCTAGAAAGTCGTTATGGAAACCACATTGATTTTAATAACTGGCGGTGCAAGGAGCGGAAAGAGTCGTTTCGCACAAACCTTGGCAGAGCGCTTAGAGGGACATAAGGTATTTATTGCCACTGCCCAACCTCTGGATGAGGAGATGAGCACGAGAATTGAAAAACACAAGAGGGAACGACCAGCAGGGTGGGATACTATTGAAGAATCGGCTCGTCTCGCTCAGGCGGTGAAAAAGTGCAGTGGGAACTACCAGGTGGTGCTCATTGATTGCCTCACCATGTGGATTTCTCATCTGCTCACCCAGCGTACGCTGAGTGAATCAGAGATCGTTAATGAGGTGCAGTCAGTAATAACTAGTTGCAAGACCGTGCAGGGTACCGTAGTTATCGTGAGCAATGAAGTAGGCTGGGGAATAGTGCCTGCCAACAAAGTGTCTCGTATCTTCCGCGATATCGTGGGGAGAGCAAACCAGGACATCGCATCTCACGCAGATAAGGTCTATCTGGTAGTGAGCGGTATTCCTCTTAAGCTAAAGGGGTAAGGCAAATGAACGATGAAAAGTTAGCTGAACTCATTGCTACTCTTACACCCCCTGACCGTAAGCTGTGTGCGAAAGCTCGCGAACTTTTGGATAAGATGGCAATTCCCCGAGGCAGTTTGGGCAGGCTGGAGGAATGTGCCCAACGGGTTGTTGCCATCACCGGCTCTCTTACGCCTGAAATTAAGAAGAAGACGGTGGTAGTTTTTGCCGGTGACCACGGGGTAGTGGAGGAGGGGGTGAGCGCCTTTCCTCAGGATGTTACTGCCCAAATGGTAGCTAACTTTATCAAGGGGGGAGCGGGAATCAACGTGCTCTCCCGACATGTGGGAGCGGAGGTTCTGGTAGTAGATGTGGGAGTGGTAGCTGATATCAAACCTCAGCCCGGACTCCTGATCAAAAAGGTAGCGCGCGGAACACAGAATATGGCAAAGGGTCCCGCCATGAGCAGAGGGGAAGCCCTCCACGCACTATCAGTGGGGATTGAGGTTGCACACCGGTTGAAATCAGAAAAAACTGATTTGCTTGGTACCGGTGATATGGGTATTGGCAACACTACCCCCAGCAGTGCCATCGCTTCTGTGTTAACCGGTAAAAAGGTAGAAGAAGTAACAGGCAGGGGAACCGGTATCAGTGATCAGATGCTTGACCGAAAGATTCAGGTAATTAAAAAGTCTCTTCAACTCAACCAGCCTAACCCTCTCGATCCGGTAGAGGTGTTGGCAAAGGTAGGTGGTTTTGAGATTGCTGCTATCGCGGGGGTAATCATTGGTGCGGTGTTTCATAAGATTCCGGTAGTAATAGATGGATTTATCTCTACCGCTGCTGCGGTGGTAGCAGTTTCACTCGCGCCGGTAATAAGAGAGCACCTCTTTGCAGCGCACAAGTCACAGGAACGTGGTCACGCGGTGCTCTTGGAGTGGTTAACGCAAAGACCCCTACTTGATTTGTCAATGAGACTGGGAGAAGGAACCGGCGCCGCGCTGGCAATGAGTCTCATTGAATCAGGGGTGAAGGTTTTAAGAGAGGTCTTAACATTTGACGATGCAAAGGTGAGGAAGCCGATTCATTGATGCGAAAGCTACTTATTGCGCTCCAGTTTCTTACGATTATACCCTTGCGAAAAAGCCTTGAGGTAACCGAGGAAGACCTGGGAAAATCAATGGTCTACTTCCCCCTGATTGGACTTTTCATCGGAGGGTGCCTGGCCCTTTCTCAGGTACTACTCTCATTTCTCTTCCCACCAGTTATTGTTGATGGCCTTTTAGTAACGATAGCAGTCCTCCTGACCGGTGCACTCCACCTTGACGGACTGTCAGACACCATTGATGCACTGGCGAGCAGAAAAGGGCGTGAAGAAAAATTAAGAATTATGAAAGAGGGGAAGATAGGTGCGGTAGGCGCAGTGGGCGTCTTTTTGGTCCTGATGCTCAAGTATGCCAGCCTTACTGCCCT
>CAYYOQ010000137.1:0-6389 GCA_964473235.1 uncultured Thermodesulfobacteriota bacterium
GAACGGGTTGTGTTCATAAGCAAAAACTGGGTATGAGTGGTAAGAGACTCTAATTCACTCAGGGTATAGGTCACCGAAGGGGCAGGAATTTTAGTAGGATCATCCATAGAGTCCCCCGGGTAGCTTAAGGCATCTATTTCCTGTTTGTTGGTATAGGAATCTCCATCAGAGTCATTCCCTTCTATGGAAGCAAACGCACTGACGTTCCTTCCTGCACTTCTATAATCAGTGCCATAAGGGTTTATCGTCTCCTTGATATCGCCACTTCCATCATATCCATAGGTCAGGTGACACCACTGACAGCTTCCTACGGTAACCCATTGACCGGAATTCTTCTCATACTCTCCGCCAGAGTGACAAAGGGCGCAACTGTCGAGTTTGGTACCTCCCGCTGAGGGATAGGCTGATACAAATTTAGGAGCGTCCGCCTCCCCTTCGTGATAGTAGGCAGCGTGAGCAAAAGTGCACAAAGCCATCTGAACCGTTAAAACCAAAAGTAAGCTATACTTTTTCATAATGTGTATCCTTAGTTTGACAGATAGTACAATTCCTAAAATTCCAATTGTAAACGAGTGAGCCAGGCATGTTCAGTGTCTCGGTAGTAGGAGTATCCCTCAGGACTTGTTCCCAGGAATAGCGGTTGAGCAAATCTGCTGCGGCTATAGTTTAAGGAGAATCTCACCATACTATTGAGATACCAGTTTAATGCCACAGTAAAGGCATTAACCCGCCTCACGCTCTCTCCTTCCAGTACCAGTTTATCGTACACCACTTGCCCCGCTTCGAACTGCTCATAGCGAAAACCTATTCCCCACGCACCCCAGTTTCTTGCTTTAATGTCAAAATTGTTTTTGGGCTTAATTTTCTCCACGATCCCTCTTTTTACCTCTGGTCTTTCACCGGTCAGCATCAAAAGCATGCCTGCATACCATCCCTTCATATCAAAATCAAATATATCCTCATTGGAAAGCAATAGTTCATGGAAATCAGTCCTGATATATTCTCCCATAAGAAGAAGTGGACCACAGGTATACGCCATTTCAAATCCAAACCGCCTTCGATCATCCACCTCCTGAATTACATGAAACTTTGCTCTTGATCTCACCTTAAAAAAGGTAGTTCGGGCGGGTGTTTCAATATCGAGATTGAGGTCAGAAGTATCAAGCCTTGCATACGATAAGGATCCGCCAACTTGCAATCCTGTAAGAAAAGGGATGCCCAAATAATAAAAAGGTTTCACTACCGCCCGGCCGGTTAATTCCTTATCATCCTTTTGACTCCTCCTCGTGGCATCACGTCCATCCCCATTAAATATGCCAATTCCATAATTGATAGAATCCTTAAGTAAAGTCCCATGAATCATGAACCCCACATCCCGCGCAGGTGTAAGGCTATATGCCATTGATCGCTCATTGAAGGGAAGATACTTATCAGAAATAAGGTTATCCAGGCTGAAAGGTTCCTTGAACTGACCTGCCTGGAATTGCAAATAGGGGAAATAGTCAAAATTGATGTAGGCATCTACCAGCCGGTCATTACTTGAACCTTCTAATTCACCCTCTAGTTTATATTTAAAGTAATTAAATAGTGTCCCCTGGAAAAGTACGCGAGCTCTGCGGATATCAAAGTCATTATCTTCAGGGTAATGTGCACCAAACATTATGAGATCGGACTGAATAAGCCCTCCAATTCTCAAATCGAAACTCTTATCATAGGTACGAACATGCACCCCCTCCTCATATACAACTTGAATCTCTTTCTCTTCTTCTTTCGTTAGTATTTCCTTAACACTCTTTACTTCTTCTTCTGTTAAAAACCCTTTCTGTTTAAGTATTTCTAATAGCTTGTCATTCGCCAGGTTTTCCGCATAGGTCACGCTACCCAGAAAGAGTATCAATAAAAAACCACTATGGATAAGCAACTTTTTCATTTCTTCAGCGATTCTAGGAATAAATAAAAAAAGCCAGTCCCGTGTTCGGAAAGAACTGGCTTCTTACTTTTTAACTCCTTTCCGAACACGGGAGATAAGGCCCTTTCGAACCTCACCTTTTCGGCTACCCTTCATGGATATCTGTCTTTAGAAGAAGTAGCTCGGAGTTGTTGCCTCATTTAACTATAATTTAGTTACTAATGTTATTTTATTGGGATAACATCAGGATAAAATAGTACTTCTCCTCCCTGTTTAAATTGCGCTATCATTTTCTGACATTCTGGTGAGGTGATCCATCCTATAAAAGCCATCGCCTTAATGTAGTTAACCTGTGGATGTCTTGCCGGATTCACTGCTATCACACCATAAGGATTGTAGAGAATGGGATCCCCCTCAGAAATAATCACAGAATCTATTTTAGGCCTATACGCTATATAGGTGCCCCTATCAGTGAGTGCATATGCCATTTTTTCATGTGCCATCTGGAGCACTACTCCCATCCCCTGCCCTGCTTCCAGGTACCATTTACCCTTGGAAGTAATGCCCGCCTTATTCCAGATGTCTTTTTCCTTTCGGTGAGTGCCCGAATCATCTCCCCGCGAAATGAAAATAGAATTTGTTTTAGCAACCTTAGCGAACGCGTCGGTAGCACTCTTTAATCCTTTACATCCTGCGGGATCACTTGCGGGACCAACCAGAATGAAATCATTATACATAACCTCTCTTCTATTGACACCAAACCCTTGAACGACAAATTTTTCCTCATCAATTGGATCATGCACTAATATCACATCCACATCCCCAGTCTCACCTAATTTCATAGCCTTTCCCGTTCCTACTGCAATCACATCTACCTTTAGATTAAACATCTTCTCAAAGGGTGGAAGTATCACTCCCAACAGACCGGTATTTTCAGTACTGGTGGTAGTTGCCATCCTTAACCTTTCTTCTGCTAAAGAAAAGCTACTCACAAATAAAATAACCAACAATGCAAAACCAGTAGCCAGTCCTATCCTACAAGATGAATGCATGTATCTTTCTCCTTTAATTTAATAGTAGTTATGAATATAAGTTAAAGTATTCTCTATATAAGACATCTAAGTGAATTAATAGGGTAAGGCAATAAAAAACCAGCACCCTGCTTGGAAAGTACTGGTTCAGCTTCAGTATCTATTCTCCCCTTTCCAAACATGGGTGGCAGCACCCTTTCGAATGCTACCTTATCGACCACCTTTCATAACCTTAAGACAGTTTTAGAAAGAATGGTTCAGAGAGTGTATAGTTAAATAGTATATGTATATGGATAAGTCAAGAACTTTTTGAAAATCAAATTAAAATTTATTCTCCACAAGAAGTCCCTTTATTTTTTATAGATAACAGTTCCGACCGGTGAACCTCTAAGGGCTTTGGTGATATTTCCTTTCTTTGTACCATCAATGATTTGAATTCTGTCTATTACTTCACTGTTTTGCAATATTTCTAGACAAGGGCGTTCAATAATCAAATCATCCAAATTCCATTTAATGAGTTCAGATACCTCTATTTTAGGTATAAATGAACACTTTGGATTTTTCTTAGGATCATCGGTGTATAACCCTCTTTCATCTTTAATGAAAATACAGCTTCGGGCGCCAATCAAATCGGCGAGCAGGATGGTACCCACATCAGTCCGATGAATGGGGATGCGTCCACTTTTCGGAGGAATAGCAAAATAATCATAAGGAGGCATACCATGCATCACTGGAATACATCCCTCAGCGAAATAGTTGGGAAGCTTGACAATCTCATCATGACCAATTTTAATACCACCCCACGGCGAAAGGAGGGTGGCAACTAATAAGGCATTCTGTTCAGAAACAGAGCTGCCAAATTTTGCAATAATGCCTGTTGGCATACCCAACTCAAGACCAATTGAGTAAATATGCCGGCTGCGCGTCCCACCACCAGTGGTAATAAGTATCTTATGGTTATTTTTAGATGCAATAATTTCCTTGATGACACCGGGAAGGGATTTAACACCACGGTCACAAATGGATTGGCCACCAATTTTTAGGATATTGACATCTGGGAAAAGGCGCTGCTGGGGGGCAATTTTAAGGGCTTCAATAAATGATGTGCTCACCAAGCTTTCTCCCATCAGTTTACTTTTCACGTGCAATCGTCGGCCATCGCGCTCTCTTACCAGTGCCATAGTAAACTCCTTTCTCCACATAAAGCATACATATAGAGTAACCTAGATATATGCTCCCTATAATGGGTTTAATCCTAGTGAGCTTTCCTATAAATTGGTGGGCCTTTACTTTTTTCTTCCCTCTTTCTCACCACCTTTAAGCAAAACCAGTTCAGCACCTATAGATTTTGCAATCTGTTCTAACTCCTGCTGCCGAAGATGGTTTGCAAAAACCTTGAGATCAACACCAGCTACCGCAACCAGTTTAAAACGTGGAGTCTTTTCTCCCTTGCTTACTTTTCTGCGCTCTCGGTAAAAAATTTTACCTGCCATAGTAAACTCCTCCCATTAGTTAACGGTTTCTTTTCCCTCCTAGGCTCTCCCAACGATTTTTTGAAGTGGGGAGTACAGGTAACACCGGTTTAAAACCCCAAAGTCGTGGCCGTAGCCACCCTCTGGTATTAACTATATCACTTGGATCAGGTATAATGGTATCCCGGTCGAGCGACACAACCTGGATACCCGCTCGCTCAAGATCTGCTACTGATATCTCTTGAGGAAAATCACGAATGCTGCCAAATTCAATAAACCTGCCGCACCATCCGAATGCGGTCAAGCCCACCGCCGCTGCAGCTCCAATAATTCCCTCATTGGTTCCACCATGACCAGAGAGATGGATGCCATTCGCTGCGTGAAGCACCTCTTCTTGAGTCACGATCCGTTGAGTACAAAAACGACCAAGTGAAATCAACTGTACTAGTGTGGAGTCGTCTTCTCTGGCAATACAAAGGCCTGGGTCGCTCCCCTTTGCTGACTCTCGCTCAAGGTGAGCGATTGACTGAACAATTAATTCATTGCAAAGAGAAGTATCAGCCAAGTCTACTATGGCACAGGCTGAACTGTTATGTGAGGTGTAGGGTATCCGATCATCTACTAAAAGCTGTTGACGAACCACTCCCCAGATGTGACATCCCTTAGGGAGCACTTTTTCTAAACGCCGAACTAATTTACCCGTCCCAAAGTCTGAATCGTGGGTATCGGTATCATCAATTCCAATATAGACGCGCATTGCTTCTCCTTTATGGTATCCTCCGCTGGCTCTTGGTGAACGCACCAAGCGGATTAAATTCAGCTTATGTAATAGCAAATATTTAACTTTTCTGCAAGGTAACACTGTTCATCCTTCACTCACCTTGAACCTTTTAACTTGACAAAGATTAAAAATAAACTATGCTTTATGCAATGTTACTCTATAAACATCTTCACCACCTATACGGGGATATCCAATGATTCAAAAATCAGCTGGTATTGTAGTTGCCAAGGTAAATGCCGAGGAACTTCATGAAGAGCAGTTAGAAAAGGCAGTGCAAGAATACGATGTATCACTTAAGGAACAGGGAATAAATATACGGGTGTTTGGAAAGGAACAGATGCGCAATGTGAGGAAGTTCTTACTCCAAAAGATGGTGGAACGGGAGCTGCTCCATCAGGAGGCAGTGAAGAAAAAAATTAAAATTACTTCCAAAGAGATTAACCAGGTAATGGATGAATCAGAAAAGCACTACCCCTCCAGACAGGAGTTCCTTGATGACATCCTCAAAGATGGACAGACCATGGAAACCTATAAGGAGAGGTTAGCCTATGATATGCTTATCAATAAATTAATTGCCAAAAGATATGAACAAAGAAAAAAAGGATTTTCAGGAGTTGAAATTCGTCAATTCTATCAGGATAATCCCCAGCGCTTTGCCCAGCCCGAGTCAGTCAATATTGGTCATATCCTTTTAAAGATCTCACCTGATGCAGATGAAAAGGAGTGGGAAAACGCTAAAAAGAAATTACGAGAGCTGCGTGAAAGAAAAGAAGATTTCCGCAAACTCGCAAAAAAATATTCAGAGTGCGATTCAGCCAAAGAGGGCGGAGACTTGGGCTTCCATGCCCGTGGCCAGCTCTATCCTCCTCTGGAGTTAGCCGCCTCTAAACTAAAAATAAATGAGGTGAGTTCACCAGTGGTAAGCCGCGAAGGTGTCCACTTGGTCAAGTTCTATGAGCGTAGGCCTCAGGGATTTATACCAAAATATGATGAAATCAAAGACTACGTGGAAAAAGTTCTTAAAACAGAGCACGCACAAAAAATATATCAAGACTATGTTGATGAACTGAAGCAGAAAGCAAAAATCAAGCTATACGAAAGCTGAGCATTTTTAAGTTTAGACTTAGGCAAGATGGTCTATACTGATCTTAGACAGTTACGAAAAAATAGTTCAGTGATATTAAGCACATAAGTTA
>CAYYOQ010000138.1:0-6389 GCA_964473235.1 uncultured Thermodesulfobacteriota bacterium
AAGGTATTGGCACGTACCGTTCTGATTTTCTCTAAAAGCGTGGGGCGTTCTCGTTTAATCTTTTCAGGATCGCGAAGAATAGTCTCCCATATCATCTTGGGTGATTTGTACTGACTCCAACTCCCCTCCAGGGTAACACCCTCACAGAGTGAAAAGAGGTAGTCAACTTCCTCATCGGTATAGGTCGGTATCAATGCGTATCCCTGCTGTACCCGCATCATGCCTCCGGAATTAAATTCAAAGGTGTCAAGCCACCATTTGCTATACTGTTCAAACCCCTTCTTTCCCTCAAGCTCCTTGGCAACCGCTTCTGCCGCCCGGAATCCGCAGCTCAGTGCTCCCTGAGCCTGGACTTCCACAAAGGCAGCTCCATCCCCTATAATCAGCCCATTCCCTTGATACGGGCGCTTGATAGGAGTAAAGGCCTTTACTGAGCAGCAATGTTTTGCTTCCACCTTGGCATTGGTAAACCTATCCGCGAGAGGGCTTTTTGTAGTAAAGAACTCGAAGGTTTTCTCAGCAGGATCTCTCGAGCTGCCAAGAATAATCACGTCTGCCCACTCCTCAAAGTGGCCGGCGGGACCTGTACCCATAAGGGGTGCAAGGTTTGACCCATAGCAACGTCCCCACCACCCCTTCCACTCTGAGGGATTGTAGCCCTTCACCCCCGACATGTACACCGCCAGACAGAGCGCAACCCCCATATATCCCCGATCACGATTAAAACCCATGGCTTGACCCACACGGGTATTGACTCCATCAGCAATGATCAATTTTTTTGCTCTGATTTTTGACTTTGTCCCCTTGCTCACACACTTAAGCTCAACCCCCTGGGAAGAATCAGTTGCATCATAGGCAGTAGTTTCACTCTGGTAGGTAAAATCCTTGAGCGCCTGACACTCATCGAGGAGTGACTGCAAGAGGAAACCCTTATCGTACTTATAGGCAAAAGGTCTTTTATCAGGCCAGGCAAAGTGGATTGCGTTCTGGCTGGGCGAATAGTAGTACTTATCAGTTACCGGGCACAAACCTCCTTTATAATTCACCTCCCACCCGTTAAAGGTAGAGATAATTTTACCCTGCACCTCATCTACCTTAATCGTATCCCCGTTATAGTGCTCATCCAGAATAATGTGTTCACTACAGTAGCGGGTAACCTTAGAAACATCCTTACGCTTTTCAATCAAAATAACTTTAAGGCCCTTCTTTGCTGCCCACTTGGCAGCATGAAGCCCACCAGGTCCCGCTCCCACAATGGCAAGATCATAGGCCATAACATTTCCTCCTCACTGCTTACGTCATCATCTTCTAACTGATTGCCACCATCGGGCAGATAAGCTCACAACTATGACAGGCAGTACAGTTTTGAGTGTACACATGTGCCTTCTTCTCATAGCCCCCCTTGTCATCAAGCTCCAGCGCCCCACAGGGGCAGTTCTCCATACAACCGCCACATCCCAGGCACTTCTCCTCATCAACCACCGGATACTTTCGACAGGAGGGACAGATGTCAAAAAACTCATTGGGAAGATTTTGCTGCTGCCTTATTTTGTCAAGATGAGGTTCAGGTGCGTAAGCGTTTCCGCACTTCTTACACACTCTAAGTTTCTGCTCCACTTTCCAATTGAGGAGCTGTCGCTGAGGTCCTGTAGGCTCACACCCCTGGGGCGTACAGAGGGCGGTAGATTCAAAATCAGTCTTTTTGATAATACCGGTGGGGCAGACGAAGGCACAGGAACCACAGGCAACACAGTCTTCTGCAGTCTGGCTGAAGGGAGAATCCACCACTTTCTGCAAGCCTTTTCCTGCAAACTGGATGGCACCTGCCTTCACTACTTCATTACAGGCGCGAACACAGAGTCCGCAGAGAATGCAGTACTCATTATCCTTTCCCATCTCCCTTGCGCTCTCACCGATGCCATATTCATCAGCCAGCTTCCGGATTATCTTCACGTTGGGTGAGCGGGCTAAGAAAAGCTCAATCACTATTTTCCTCCCCTCAATAATCCGCGGCGAGGTGGTCTTTACCTCAAGCCCCTCCTCAACCGGGTAGGTACAGGAGGTATCGATAATGGTATTCGTACCTCTCCGTATCTCTACAATACAGAGACGGCAGGCCCCATAGGGCTTGAGCGCCTCGTTGGAACAGAGGGTAGGAATCTCAATACCGTTGGCGCGGGCAGCCTCTAGAATGGTAGCCCCCTCTTTCACTTTTACTTTCTTCCCGTCCAGTGTGAGTGTCACCATAGATTAACCCCTTCTCCTTGCCTATTAGTGCATGCCCTTCATTAACTTCCCCTCAACCTCTTTGGGAAAATGCTTTAATACCGAGAGAATGGGCACCGCAGCAGTTTTCCCCAACGCACAGGCTGAGGTATCAGCCATGGCAGCTGCAATACGTTTAATGAGTGCAATGTGTTCTTTTGTGCCCTGCCCTTCCCTGATGCTCCCAATAATCTCTTGAAGTCTCCTGCAGCCCTCTCGACAGCTGCTGCACTTCCCACACGATTCATCAGCAAAAAAGTCAGTGAGAAATTTTGCCACACCCACCATGTCTGTATCTTCATCCATCACCAGCAGTCCCCCTGAACCGAGGAGACTCCCGGCGCTGGTCAACTGTTGGTAATCAAGCTTGAGCTTGAGCATGGGCGCAGGAAGTACCCCGCCCGAAGGTCCTCCCGTTTGAAACGCCTTTACCTTCTTACCATCAGCTGCCCCTCTACCAAAGGTATCAATGATTGCTTTGATACTCATACCCAGGGGAACCTCAGCCCAGCAGGCCTGGGCAACATTACCTGAGAGGGCAACAATCTTGGTGCCGGTGCTCGCAGCCGTTCCCACCTGAGAGAACCACTTTCCTCCCTTCAGCATAATCGTGGGGACAGTAGCAAGGGTTTCCAAATTATTGACCACGGTGGGCTTTTCAAAAAGCCCCCTCTCTGCAGGATAGGGAGGACGCGGTCTCGGTTCGCCAAAGGTTCCTTCCAGCGCATTGAGCAGTGCTGTCTCCTCACCACAGACATAGGCACCCCCCCCTCGTTTTACCTTGATCGAGAAAGAGAAACCTGATCCTAAAATATTTTTACCTAAAAGACCTGCCTCTTCTGCCTGCGTAATCGCCCGTTCTATCCGGGTATGAGCAAGCTGATAGCGGTCATTTAAATAGATATAGCCTTCCTCTGCTCCCACCGCATAACCTGCAATGGCCATCCCCTCTATCACCAGATGGGGATCAGACTCAAGAAAGCTTCGGTGCATCCCAATCTCAGGATCACCTTCGCTCCCGTTACACACGACGTACTTCGCGTCACCTTGAGCCTTGCGACAGGCATTCCATTTAACGCCCGTGGGGAATCCCGCTCCCCCCCTGCCTCGCAACTTCGAGGCAGATACCTCGGCGATCACCTCTTCAGGGTTCATGGTAGTCAGCACCTTTGCCAGTGCCTGATAGCCATCCAGGGCAATATATTCTTCAATCACTTCAGGATTTATGGTACCCGCATTTTTGCTCACCAGTTTCATTTGGAGTTTGTAAAAATCGAGTTTACGATATTCCTTCACCTGAGCATAGGCTTTTGGAATCTTTCCCTTCGCATAGCTGACAGTTACAGTCCCCAGAGCTGATTTCTCTTCATCACGCCTCATCAAGGCCAGATCACTCAACACCGCTCCCGCTTTAATCTTGGTAACCAGCTCCCCCACCCTCCCTACACTCACTCTTCCATAAGTAAGGCGAGGCCTGCCTGCACGGACCACCTCAACGATGGGCTCGGCGTAACAGAGGCCATTACATCCTACACATACCACCTCGGCTTTCACCTTCTGCTTTTTCACCTCATATTTCAAGGCCTCATATACCTTCCCTGCACCCTTGGCCATACCGCAGGTAGCAGCCCCCACCGTAATTCTCACTGTAGAGGGAGAGAGTAATTTTATTCCCTCTTGTTGTATCTTTTTAAGGTCATCTACTTTCTTTATCTTCATATACCCCTCTCCTCTATTCCCCTAAAATTTCAGCGAGCTTCGCCTGGGCAGCATCCCCTCCGTACACCTCACCATTTACCATCAGTGCAGGTGAGAGATCACAACAGCCCAGACATCTCACTTTCTCCAAAGTGATCTGCGAATCGTGCTCAGAGACCTTTTCTTCAAGCTTCTTAATCATCGGGTCAGTACCTTTCACCAGGCAGCCCGTGCCATTGCATAGCGTGACTGTGTACTGTTTGGGCGGCTCAGTGCGAAAAGACTGGTAAGAGGTGACCAACCGATAGAGTGTGCTTAAAAATACATTCTTCTTCTGGCTCAACAGTTTAAGTGCCTCTCCTGGTATATAGCCAAACTGCCCCTGGATGGCGTGAAGTATGGAAATGAGTGTTTCAGAACCGCCCGGGTAGGTCGAAATAATCTTCTCAACTGCACCCACATCCACACCGCCCATGGTTGAAAAGGCTTTGAGGATAGCACTCTTAAATGGCTCGGGGACAATCTCATTAACAATCTCCACCACCTGGACCTCCTTAAATGTCCCCCCCTGTGCCTTCTGCTTAAGAATATCCATGAGCTTTCCCCGAAACACATCCCGCAGGGTCTCCGGTACCTCCCCCAGCATCCGCTCAAACATCGCCTGACTGATACCTTCCCACTGCCCCTGAGCCGCTGGTGAAACCGCTTCCGCTGCAGGGGTTACCACCTTCTTCTTACCCTTATCGCCTGCCGGCTTTTTTATGCCGAGCACCTGCATCAGTACACTTTTTTGTGGTTCGGGTAAATCCTCAACCACCATCTTCTTCACCACTTCATCTGTCACTGGTTTACCCTTAGCCCTCGCAGCCAACAGTTCCATGAGCTTTGGCTTCACCGCATCCCTCATGGCGTCGGGAACAGCACTCATGACCTTTTCAAACATCTTCTTCCCATCTGTCGTCCATCGTGGATCAGGCATTTCTCTTCTCCTTTCACCAAACTCTGACGACTTCGTAAAAAGTCCTTCTGCTGCGTTGCGCTGCATCCTCAGTCATTGCGGCGTACACGCACGTACGCCTCATTCCTTCGTATTTGCGCGCCTTGCATCTGAATCTTTTTACTTTGTCGTCTAATTTTCGACTTTTTACGAGACCACCAAACTCTACTACTTAAGAAGCAGCGGTCACCTCTGTGGTTTCAAGATAGTTCTGCACCGCATCGGCAAGCTTCTTGTGCTCATTTTCTACAAAAGCCTGGGCCTCTTCCATCTGCTTCTCTGTGAGGTTCTCAAATCTCTTCTGGGCATGAAGATAATCTGAAACCGATCGGGGTTTAGGCGTAGTAAGGGTGAGGTGATACATACCACCACCTGCTTCATAGAGTGGAAAAGCCCTGCACTCTACCGCCCAGAACCCCATCTTGACCGTGAGTTCAGGGTCAAACTGCCACCCCTGAGGACAAGGACATAAAATATGAAGGTAGGCCTTGCCCTCGGTCTCAAAACCCCTTTTTACCTTATCATAGAGGTCAAAGGGATAACTGGGACAGGCAGTAGCAACATAACTAAAACCTTCCGCAATGGCCATTGACACCATCGGCTTTTCTAACACTTCAGATAAAGTGCCCCCCGCCTCATTGTCAAAGCAAAGGATGAGATCCCCCTTAACCTTGGGAATCCGCAAAAAAGATACTTCCGTTTTTCCTGCTCCAAAAATATCATGGAAACCCTTTTCCGGTAAGTGCTGCCAGGTTGCCTTTTCAATATCTTTCACCAAGGCTTTATAAGCCTGACGTACCGCCAGGGCAAGTCCGCATCCAGGGCAGGCCTGATTTTTCTCAGGGGTAAAGTACTCCTTGAAAGGCAAGAAATTAGGAACATAAAGACTGAATTTATCCATACCTACTCCTCCTTCACCATGCTGATTGCCCCGAGCCAGCACTCACGGTGGCAGATACTACACCCTTTGCACCTCTCTCCGTCCGCCTCAAAAAATCCATCATCAGTATGATAGACAGCACCATCAGGACAATAGACATAACAGAGCCCACAGCGTATACATTTGTCTCGATCCCACTCTGGGGTCAACTCTTTTTTATCCCCCGGGCGAAAGGGTTTCCCCCTCTCTTTATCAAGTAGAGAGCACTCAATCATGCTTTTTTTAAAGCTTACAGTAGCCTCCAATGCCTCTTCTCCTTTCCTTTTAAAATGCCGAATCCCTCTATCGAAAGCTTAACTTACTATACTTCACTTGGCGCTTTGACCGGGCAGACATTCACACAGGTCTTACACTCCAAACACAACTCTACATCCACAAAAGCACGGTCTTTAATAAAACAGATAGCTGTTCGTGGGCAAAGATCTACGCATCCCCCGCAGCCCAAACATTTCTCCCTGTCAATGCGAATCATGGACATACCCTCTCATA
>CAYYOQ010000139.1:0-6366 GCA_964473235.1 uncultured Thermodesulfobacteriota bacterium
TGTCCTTCACCGGTACCGCAGCTACGGTAGCCCCATAGTGGACTGTTTCGTGAATTGCGTTCTCCACGATTCCTTGAGAAACGAAAGGACGCACACCATCATGGACCATAACCAGTCCATAATGTCCCTCCAAAGCCTTAAGTCCTTCCCATACTGAATCTTGTCGCTTGGCACCCCCCACTACAATCTTATTCACTTTCGTAAGCTTATAGGTTTCTACTATAGAGGTTCTAGAATACTCCAGATCACTGCTCAATACGATGAGTAGTACCTCCTTGATGAGTGAACACTGCTCAAATACGGTGAGGGTATGGACCAAAATCGGTTTTCCCTCCAAGGTAAGGTAGGGCTTCCTCTGGGTAGTACCCATTCTGCTCCCACTGCCTGCCGCAGGTATTAACGCAACAACATTCATTAGTACCCCTAATGCAAGATACAAGTGTTACAAGCACATTTTATTCTTTTGTCCTACCTATGTATCATGGATCGTGTATCACGGAGAATGGATCCAGGTTACTTTTCTGTGCTCGTGAAATAATCCATTGGCTTCCCACCTTTTAACACCGTAAAGATCATCCTTCCCGCGGTGGTTTGAAGCACACTGGTAACCGTCACCTCAGCATTTTTCCCCAGCACCTTCCTTCCATTTTCAATGACCACCATGGTTCCATCATCAAGATAGGCAACGCCTTGACCCGACTCCTTCCCTTCACGCTGAATGTACACATTCATAACCTCTCCGGGCAACACCACAGGTCGTATAGAAGTTGCCAATTGGTTCACGTTGAGCACGGTAACTCCTTGAAGTTCAGCTACCTTATTGAGATTAAAATCATTGGTGATAATCTTTCCACCCATCTTCTTCGCCAATGCTACAAGCTTCGCATCGACTTCTTTTATTTTGGGAAAATCCTGATCAACAATCTTAACTTCCACATGCACCTGCTTCTGAATCCTATTCAGGATATCTAATCCCCTCTTTCCCCTCGCCCGCCTTAGTGAATCGGAAGAATCTGCAATATACACCAGTTCTTGAAGGATAAATTGGGGTATAACAAACGTTCCCTCAATAAACCCCGTTTCACAGATGTCTGCTATTCTACCATCAATAATAACACTTGTATCCAAAATTTTATAATTCTCAACAGGCGCTGCACTTTTTGCCGCTAGTTTACCAAAGATAATCTCCTCACCTTTTCTCACCCCTATGCCCAAGCCTAGAAAACCAGCAAAACAATTGAGCAACACATAGATGAGAAAATTTGCTAAAGACTTCTCTGGATAGTAAAAGAGGAGAGCATAAGAAAAAAGGTTTGCGATTATCAACCCTGTAATAACACCAAGCACACCCCCCACTACTGTTTTTAAGGTAACATTCTTAACCCTCCGCTCAAGTAGAATCACCACCAGGGCAGTTACTACTCCCACCACTCCACCGAAAAGGGTAAAAACCATCAAATTGAATTTTTCCCAAAAAATAAAAGCGCCACCCACCAATCCAATAATGAGTACTACACACCTTAGAATCACCATCATAACTCTTTCTCACCTCCTTTCATTCAAACGTATCTCACCCCACCTATAGCACTATAATTACTAGACTCACACTTTCACCTGAATACAACTAGTTAAACTACCTTTACAACAAGAAACTGTAGTCTGTGAACCTTCTCGCGATAATAAATTAACCCTTAGGGTTATCAAGGCAATAGGGGAGCGAATTCACACGTACGTTGTTTAAGGAGAAGAGTAATAGGTCAGGTTAAAGAAAGGCAGGGGGTTTAGAAGTCAAAAATCTTTCTTATTTCCTTCTCAATATTTTTTTCTGAACTTTTTTTAACTATAGAGAGTTCTTTAACTAGTAAATTTCTTGCGGTATCCAACATTCTCCGCTCGCCGAAAGAGAGGTCTTTATCCAACCTCATTAGGAACAAGTCTCGTAAAACCCCCGCAACTTCAAAAATCGATCCAGTTTTAATCTTTTCCAGGTACTCTCGATATCGCCTGTTCCAGGTCTGGGCATCAATCTCAATATTCTTTTTCTTTAAAATTTTATATACTTGTGAAACTTGTTTTTGAGAAATGACCTGTCTTAGTCCAACTGTCTCGGCATTTTTAGTAGGGATCATAATAGTCATACCATTACCCAGAACCCTTAAAACATAAAAAGTATGCTTATTCCCTGATATTTCTTTGCTCTCTATAGATTCTATGACTCCTACTCCATGTGTTGGATATACCGCCATATCCCCAACCTTAAACAATCTTTAACCCTCCTCCCTCTAATAAAAATAAATAAATTATAAGATGTATTAATATACTAAATTTCAGCTATTAAAGCAATGTTTTTTTGATGTTACAGAATTACTAGCTAGTGTCTGAACGAAAACCCCTGTTTTTGCCCTATTGTCATTTCGCCTGAAGGGAGAACTCTATGAATTTGCTTGAGATTTCTCATTCGCTTCGCTCTTTCGAAATGACAGCTGATGTAATGTGCGAGGGTTTTCGTTCAGACACTAACTAGTTGATTTTAAGTATTTTTATTGTTTTACTAAATTTTTTTAAAAACAGGCAGCTTGAGGGTGGATAAACTCCCTTATAATAGTAACATAGCAATAGACTGCTTAGCAATATTTAAATAATCTGAAGGGAGTATACCCATATGGAGAGTAAAAAAGGTGGTTATGAGGAGTGCAATCACTATGGGAATTGAGAAGGAGAGCTCGCCTACATCTTTAACCGGCTCTTTCATATACATAATAACGGTAACCCTTAAATAGTAATAAACGGCAACCAGGCTATTGAGAACACTGATAATGGTAAGCCAGATAAAACCCTGCTTAACCGCAGCGCTAAAAATATAGAATTTTCCAATAAATCCAGCCAAAGGAGGTATGCCAGCCAATGAGAACATAAAGACAGCCATCGCAGCTGAGAGAAATGGATACTTAAACCCCGCACCCGCGTAATCCGAGAGGTGAATGTTCTCCTCACCCCTTTTTCCGTAGAGAATCGCCACGGTGAAAGCGCCCAGATTCATTAAGGTATAGGACATGAGATAGTAGATGATACTGGTGATAGCCAAATCCCCACCAGCAGTCACCGCCACCAAAATATAGCCTGCGTGAGCGATACTGGAATACGCCAGCATCCTCTTAATATTCTCTTGCACGAGGGCAACTATGTTACCTAAGCTCATCGTCAACACCGAGAGTATCCATAGAATCATAGTCCACTCAGCCCGGAGAGTTGAAAATGAGGTGAGAAATACCCTCAAGAAGGCAGAAAAGGCAGCAGCTTTAACTCCCACTGACATGAAGGCAGTAATAGAAGTTGGTGCCCCCTCATATACATCAGGTGTCCACATATGAAAAGGAACCAATGCAATCTTAAAACCAAACCCCACTAAAAGAAGGCCTACCGCAGCCAATAGTAGTGGGTTCGAGAGGAGCGATGGCGTGTTTTCTATAAACCTCGCGATATCCGGTAACCGAGTGGTACCAGTTGCACCATAGATTAGTGCGATTCCATAGAGAAAAAAGGCGCTGGAGAATGCCCCGAGGAGAAAATATTTTAAAGAAGACTCATTCGATTTTACATTCGTTCTTAAAAACCCCACCAGCACATAAATGGAAATAGAGAGCGTTTCCAAGCCCAGAAATACAATCATGAGATCATTGGCTTTCGCCATCAACATCATCCCTACGGTTGACAAAAGAACTAAGGTGTAGTACTCACCATAATTCACCCCCTCTTCTTTGATATAGTTGATGGAGATGAGGATGGTGATAAAGGAAGCGACAATAAAGAGGGAGTTAAAGAGGAGGGTAAATTTGTCAACCACGATCATACGGTTGAATGCATAGGTTGATACCCCCGTCTTCCACATGATGATTGAATACACCAAAGAAACCGCTAACCCCAGAAGGCCTAAGCACGCGAGAGTAGTCTTTTTATCTTCCGAGAGTATAAGATCGTACAATAGAATGACTAAGGCGGTGACCGTTATCAGCAATTCTGGAAACAGAATTTTTAAATTGAGTATCGGGGGAATAATTGGCTCCATGGTCATTCTCCCTGTGAAACACCATCAAAATCGGCTAGGTGCACGAGACTTCCTTCTGTGGCATTCCTCTTCCACGTTTTCAATTCAACCTGAGAGATGAGGTGTTTAACTGACGCATCCATTCGGGAGAGAAAAGGTTTGGGATATACGCCTATTTGAATAATAAAGAAGATAAGTGGTAAAAGGACTATAATCTCCCGCAGTGAAAGGTCGTTGAGTTTCTTATTCTCGTCTTTCGTTACCTCACCAAACATCACTCGCTGAAACATCCACAGCATATAGACGGCAGCAAGAATTACTCCCAGGGCAGCGAGCACCGCATACACCATGTGTGATTTGAATGTCCCCAGAAGAATGAGAAACTCTCCCACAAACCCGTTGAGACCTGGGAGTCCAATGGACGATAACGTCACAATCATAAAGAAGGTGGCATAGATGGGCATCACTCTGGAGAGCCCGCCAAACTCCTCTATCATGCGGGTGTGTCTGCGCTCATAGATCATACCTACGAGAAGGAAGAGGGCTCCTGTGGAAAACCCATGGTTGAGCATTTGCAGGATACCCCCCTCTAAACCCTGGATGTTGAGGGCAAAGATACCCAGCATGACAAACCCCAGGTGGCTCACACTGGAGAAGGCAATCAGTCTCTTTAAGTCTTTCTGGACAATACAGACCATTGCCCCGTAGATAATGCCAATGATAGCTAAAATTGAGATCAAAGGTACGAACTGAAGGGTTGCCTCAGGAAAGAGCGGAAGGTTAAACCTTAAAAATCCGTAAGTCCCCATCTTCAAAAGGACTGCCGCCAGCAATACACTACCTACCGTAGGCGCCTCGGTGTGGGCATCAGGCAGCCAGGTATGAAAGGGAAACATAGGTACCTTAATGGCAAAGGCGAGGGCAAAGGCAAGAAATAGCCAGGTCTGAACACCCGCGGGAATGGAAAGCTGATAGAGCTTCTCCAGATCAAAGGTATAGATGCCGGTCACACTATAGTGATAGAAATAGAGGACCAGAATTGCCACTAACATGAGCAGGCTGCCAAACATGGTATAGATGAAGAATTTCACCGCCGCATAGATCCTGCGGGCGGGCGATCCCCACACCCCGATCAAGAGATACATGGGGATGAGCATAACCTCCCAGAAAACATAAAAGAGGAAAAGGTCGAGGGAAACAAACACACCGATCATCCCCAGCTCTAGAAAGAGCAGACACACCATGAACCCTTTTACCCTCTCCTTAATATCTCTCCAGCAGGCAATAACCGAGATTACCGTGAGGAAGGTGGCGAGGAGTATTAGAAAAAGGCTTATCCCATCAATGCCCAGATGATAGCTGATACCGTATTCCCTGATCCAGGGAGCGCTGGTAGTAAACTGAAACTCATGGGTGGTAGAGTCAAAATCACGATAGAGCATAAGAGAGATAAGGAAATTTACCAGTGCCGTAAGGAAGGTAATACCTTTAATAATGGTGTGCTTTTCCTTATGTATCCCCAGGATGAGGAGTATCCCCAAGAGAGGCAAAAAGGTTATCACGGAAAGTATATCAAAACCAAGAATCGTCATCGTTATCTCTACTCCTTTTTTTATCACTTCATAATCAAATAGAGTACCACCAGTAACCCTATAAGAATAGAAAGCGCATAGTGTTGTACAGAACCTGTCTGTAGTCTCCGTACCCCACTACTTACCCTTTTTATTACCCAGGCAGAACCATTCACCATTGCGCCATCTATTACCTGGTCATCAAAGAACTTCCATAAAAAAGTAGAAATAATGTTAACCGGTGTCACCACGTAGGTGAAGTAAATCTCATCGACAAAGTATTTATGGTAAAGGATATGATAGAGACCTTTAAACTTTTGAGCAGTTCTCTCTGGAAGCTCCGGGCACTTGAGGTAGACATAGTAGGCGGTGATAATACCCGCGAGCCCTATTACCACAGAAACCCCCATCATCAACCACTCTAAGCCCGCAGGGTGGTGGAACTCCTGAACACCATGAGAAACTACCTCAGTAGCAAAGGCGACTCCTGAAGTCTGCCTTACTACATGAACACCATGACCTCCCAGCACTGGTGAGAGGAAATCATGAAACTTATTCCACCCCTCGGCAATGAGAGAGGGGACACCAACATAGCCTCCCACTACGGAGAGGATAGCTAAAATAATCAGGGGGATAGTCATGACCGCGGGCGACTCATGCACGTGGTGCTCGACCTCCGGCTCCATTCTGGATTTTCCATGGAAGGTCATAAAGACTGCGCGAAACATATAAAAGGCGGTCATGAAGGCA
>CAYYOQ010000140.1:0-6351 GCA_964473235.1 uncultured Thermodesulfobacteriota bacterium
AATTCAGAGATTTCTCCTTTCAGTCGAAATGACAATAGAGCCAAAACAGGGGTTTTCGTTCGGACACTAAGTAGCGAGAGTGGAATGGGAGGAAATATAATTGTCCACAGCTCGCTTTTTTTTGATGGGGGAGGAGCTGAAGGGAGGCATAACCCCAATTATTTTTTCCTTTTCATTTCTTTAGTGACCAATCCTACCTCATTAAGATACTCACGCTTAGTGATAATCCCCTTATTGATGAGCATCCTTATCAGCGCTTCGTGCTGGATCATATTCGCGTAGGCTAACTCTTCTATCTGGATTCTCTCCATGTCCTTTTCCTGATCAATTACCTTCTTCATATCTAACTACTCCTCCTCACAAATGGGGAATAAGTCCAAAAGGCATTTAAACGCTTTGAATAGTAACATCTAACTACACGAGAGGCAAGTGTTATATTAACTTCTAGTGGTGGGTTCATAAGGCCTTCAAAAAGCCCTTTACTTTTTACGAAAATTTGCTAATTATTATACAGGTTTTAAATGTAAACCTTTTCTATTAACCCGCAGAGAGGTGCACATGAAGCTGATTGATAGGAGAACGGTAGACAAAATGACCAAAGAGGAACGTAAGCAGTATGAAGAAGTACTACTGCAACACCTTCCTGACAGCAGTGATAAATGTGAAAATGTTGATAGTAACCTCCTCGTATCAAAAATACTTTTACGTGGCAAACCAGGGACATCTCAAAATAATGATGAATAACCCACCGAGAACTCATTTCAGAAGGTTACTACTCTCGTTCGATTAATAGTGATTATCAACCTTTTAATTACTACTACTCCATGATTTTTATTGCTCTATGAGGAAACAGCGACTCTATTTCACTATCCTTGAAGTTATTATGATGCTGGGACTGAGCTCAAGCATTGCCTGCCAGCATCTCCATAAACACCGTTCCTTAAATAAGGAGTCGGTTATCGCCCCGCCTGAGCTCTATGAATCGGCAGAAGATAAAAAACTAGTGAGCACCTATCAACCTAATCTTGAAGCTATCTACCATAAGGTGCGGGCACGATACGAACCTCATCAGTTAGAATTCTTTATGATTACCGGGATTAGCTTCCGCAAGATACGTATCAGTAAATCCTTTGACACCTACCTTTCCCTTAACACTAAAAGTTCCAAGTTTTTTTCTGATGACACCACCTTTGAGGAGAGGGCATCATTAGTCTTCACGCACTACCTAAAACCATTATTAACCATTGCTGTTCAAGAGCGCACACTTATGCACGACAGTGCCCTCGCGGGAGTTGCCATCACCACCAGGTGGAAAGTTAAAAAGCTTCTGAAAGAGAAACACCGCATTTCACTTTCTGAACAGGTTTCGCTTATAACCCCCAAAGAACAGATAGATAAATTTCTCACTCATTCACTCACTGACCAGGAACTCTTAGACCAGAGTACCCTCATCTCTACCAATGAAGAGCAAAATTCTCAGATCATAAAACTGCATTTAAAGTAATGTCTTCTAAGCGTTTGACAAATCTGATTCATTGTTTGGTTTCATTGTTTTATTTGACAGCAAAAGATATAAATGTTATATGATTTGGAAACTGAAAAATTCTAAAAAGGAGTGAAAATCATTGAAAATAAGACTTATCGACCCTGCACCAAAAGACAGTATGCTTATGCAAACCGCTAAGGACATAAAGTCATATTGGTTTGCTCGTTTAAGCCTCACCACCCTTGCCGCACTCACACCCCCTGAGATTGAAGTGGCAATAACCGATGAAAACGTTGAACCCATAGATTTTGATGAAGAGGTAGATCTTATTGGCTTAACAGCTATGACTATGCACGCCCTAAGGGCATACGAGATTGCAGATCGTTTTAGGGCACGAGGGATTCCAGTGGTCATGGGTGGTCTTCACGCTTCTAGTCTTCCTCTTGAAGCCACACAGCACGTGGATGCAGTAGTGATCGGTGAGGCAGAAGGTGTGTGGAAAACACTGCTCCACGATTTTCAAAAAGGCCAGCTGAAACCCTTCTACCAGGCTGAGCACCTTTGCTCTCTCAAAGGGCAACCCCACCCCCGTCTCGACCTCCTCAAAAAAGAGCACTACTGGACGGTTAATTGTGTGCAAGCGACTCGAGGCTGTCCCTTCAGCTGTGATTTTTGCTCTGTCGTTCAATTCTTTGGCAACACCTATCGCTACCGACCCGTGGACGAGGTGATCGAGGAAATTCAAGCCTTGCCCCCAGGTTACTTTGCCTTAGTTGATGACAATATTATGGGAAGACCTGCGTACGCCAAGGAGTTATTTCAAAAACTTACCCCGTTAAAGAGAAAATGGGCCAGCCAGGGAAGTCTCACCATGGCCAAGGACACTTCCCTTTTGAAGATGGCAGCAGAAAGTGGATGCTATGCGCTCTTCGTAGGTATTGAGTCACTCTCCCAAGACAATCTCTCCTCGATGAACAAATCGATTAACCACGCTTCCCACTATGAGGATGCCATCAAAAAGATTCAGGATCACGGGATTATGATTATCGGGAGCTTTATCTTTGGTTTTGACTATGATGATGAGGCAGTCTTTGAACACACCGTACGCTTCTGTGAGAGAAGTAAAATAGAACTCCCCATCTTCTTCATTTTAACACCCGTTCCTGGTACCCGTCTCTACCAACGCATGGAAAAGGAAGGGCGCATTGCGCACCAGGACTGGTCAAGGTACAATGGATCAAATGTGGTATTTAAGCCAAAGCTCCTCTCAGAAGAAACTCTCTTTAATGGCTACGCCTGGGCATTCCAGGAAACCTACTCCTATCGTTCTATGGCAAAACGAATTCTCTTGCCGCCTGAGAAAAGGGTAGTACCGGAAATTATCATCAACTACGCCTTTCGTAGAATAGTGGCAAGAGTACCTAAGGGAGAAGTCACCCTCTTCTCAAAATTTCTCCATAGATTAAACACCTCTATCCCCATCAAAGATAAGAAAAATTTGATTCCTACCTTTGTTGACTCAACCTTTGAAAAAAGCCAGCAGCTTCTTAAGGAGGCGGGGAATTTTCTAAAGGTGAGAGCCACTCATAATGAAAGAATTCGCACACTCGTGATCAAACTAGAGGGCGCGCTTGATTTGAACTCGGCAAAAAAATTTATAAAAAGCCTCCGCTCTTCACTTAAAAAAGTACAAGGACGGATCATCATCGATTTGAAGGGAATACAATTCCTCTCCCCCAAAGCAGCTAATCTCTTGGTCATGAAAAATTTTAAACGGCTCTCACGAAAACGAGATCAAATCAAGATAGAGCATCTTAACCAGATTACCTCAGGAGCTTTCGCCAATATAAAACATCTTATTTCAGGATATGAAAGTGGAGAAGCCGAGGGCATTCCCCCTAAAGAAATTGGAACTCACACTCTCCAAGACCAGCTCTAGGAGCCTGTCGGAATACCCACTTGTATGGCAAGCTTCTAAAAGCAACTAATCAACTCTCACCGTTGAGCAGTAACCATGGCTGACCTGAGAATGGATCCCACCACCGGCAATTGGATCATCGTGGGCGAAACCGGCAGTTGGAACGATAAACTCCACTCACTGAATGAGTGCCCCTTTTGCCCGGGTAAAGAAACACTCAACGCACCACCCATTAGGACCATCAACGACCCCAAAGGGAATTGGTTAGTGCGTGTGTTTCCTGACCGATCTCCGGTCTTTACCATTGAGGAAGAATTGGGGAGTGAGGGGGATGGGGTATATAACAAGATGCACACCTTTGGTGCTCATGAAGTGATCGTGGAGAATCCCGCACACGGTATTTCACTGGCAAGCCTTGAGGTAGATGAAATCACCCAGGTTATCGCGGTGTACCGCGACCGGGTTACTGATCTCAAAAATGACCGGAGGCTACGGTATATTTTAATCTTCAAAAATCAAGGTGCGTTAGCCGGTTCCCCCATTGACCACGTTCACTCCCATCTCATTGCGGCTCCCGTAATTCCCCAAAGGATTGATGCAGAACTAAAATCAGCAAGGAAACACTTCAATTTTAAGGAGCGGTGCTTATTCTGCGATATTATCCGGCAGGACCTTGAACAAGGAGTGCGGATCATTGAGAAAAACGAGGAGTTCGTTTCACTCTGTCCCTTCGCACCCCGCTTTCCTTACGAAACCTGGATACTACCGTTGGGGCATTCTCACTCATTTCAACACCACCTCTCCTCTCACATGACACTGGTTGCGTTTGCCACCCTATTAAAAAAAACCTTGCAAAGGATTGAACTCATGACCGCCGCCTACCACCTCGTACTCCACATCTCCCCCAATGAACGATCACCTGCGCTCGCCAGCGAAGAATGGAAGTTTCTCCCCTATGGGTTTCACTGGCATGTGGAAATACTGCCCAGAATTTCGAACGTAGCCCGATTTAAAAAAGAGGAAGAATTTTTTACCAATCCTCTTACCCCCGAAGACGCAGCTCAGCAATTAAAATCAGTAACCATTGGAGCCTAGAGGATGTTTGATGGAAGAACAAAGGAAACCAAAAGTCATCAAAAAGCGCAAGGGAACACACACCTCCACTCCCTCCAGGGAAAAGCCAAGTAAAGAATCGTGGGAAAAGTTGAGAGAGATTGCTCTGCAAAAGGGGTGGATTAAAAAACCCTGATAGTTTTTGCTATCAGGGTTTTTGAAGTCTTTTAACCCGTCTAAGGGTAAGCGGAAACACTCATTTCCAGGATGGGTTTTACTTCACTGCTCTTTTCAGATCGGTACCTGGTTTAAATTTGGGAACTCTCTTTGCAGGTATTTTGATTTCTTTTCCTGTTTGAGGATTCCTGCCTATCCGTGCTTTCCTCTTTGCCACAGAAAATGTACCAAACCCCACGAGTGTTACACTATCACCTTTCTTGAGTGCTTTAGCAATCCCATCAATTACCCCATCGAGAGCCTTGGCAGCTGCTGCTTTGGTAATGCTGGCATCCTTTGCCATCCTTGCCACTAATTCTGCTTTGGTCATATGAGCCCTCCTCCCCCTAATAAGTTAGTAATGTGTATGACAGATACAATATCCCATCAAACCTCATAAACACTGACTTTGAATACCATGGTTAGAAGGCTTTGTCAAAAGATTTTTTTAAGAATCGTGCATTTTTTAAAAAAGGAGTAACCTTGTACTCATGATTGTATGCCATGATCCAAGGTTACTCCCCTTATCAGGTCGGTCATTCACCATCCGCTAGAGTGCCTTCTCCTGACGCATCTTGTCTACATCCTGTCGATTATATCCCAATTGGGTAAGGATCTCTTCGGTGTGCTGACCCAGCGTGGGGGGTGATGTCTTAATCTCCCCTGGTGTATCAGATAACTTTACCGGATTACCGGTGACCTTAATCTTACCGGCCTTAGGATGTTTCAGTTCTACCATCATTTCTCGATGGAGTACTTGAGGATCAGCAAAAATTTTATCTAAGGTATAGATAGGACCACAGGGTACACCCGCATCAGTGATAATCTTTAACCACTCCTCTCCCGTTTTTGTCACAATCAGGTCGCTGATAATCTTCACCACTGCTTCCCTGTTTTCCACCCTCTTTGCATTGGTAGCAAATCTGGGATCATCCTTGGTTTTCTCTAAACCAACTGCATCACAGAATTTCTGCCACAACTGGTCATTACCCACCGCAATATTGATAAAACAATCTTTAGCTTTGAAGGCCTGGTAGGGAACGATGACCGGATGACCAGAGCCTACCGGTTCGGGAATTTCACCTGATGCAAAATAGGAACCCGCCCGATAGGTAAGCCATGCCACCTGGCTGTCGAGGAGAGAAATATCAATCATCTGTCCTTTTCCCGTTTTCTCCCGGTTATAGAGGGCAACTACTATTCCGTAGGCAGCAAACATACCCCCTGAAATATCCGCTATCGCTACCCCTACCTTGACGGGAGGTCTCCCAGGCTCACCGGTAATACTCATTAATCCTCCCATCCCCTGCAACACCTGGTCGAACCCTGGTAGTTCACGATAGGGTCCATCCTGACCGAACCCGGAGATACTACAGTAAATAATCCGAGGGTTCATCTCTTTCACCTTCTCATACCCTAGCCCCAATCTTTCCATCGCGCCCGGTCTGAAATTCTCGACCACTACATCAGACTGCATAATCAATTTGTTAATAACCTCTTTGGCTTTCCCATGCTTCATATTGAGGGTAATACTCTTTTTATTACGATTGATACTCATAAAATAGGCGCTCTCTCCCTCGATAAAGGGGGGTCCCCAGCCGCGAGAATCATCGCCGGTCCCCGGTGACTCTACCTTAATCACCTCTGCCCCCATGTCTGCCAACATCATGGTGCAGTA
>CAYYOQ010000141.1:0-6269 GCA_964473235.1 uncultured Thermodesulfobacteriota bacterium
CGGGTGAACTCTCTCTTCCCAAGACATCAACGAGCTGTGTTGGCGTATACTCTTTCATACCTTTGTCGAGCTGGGTGGGGTCAATGAGCACCGTAAGCATATCCATTTCTTTCAGCATGGAGGGAATGAAACCATAGTGCATGAGGTGACCGATGATATTTTTAGAAAAGGTGTAGCACTTCTGATACATCTCAGGGGTCCATGGTCTATCAATATTTTCGAGAGGGGGTTCTATCACCCCCCCGAAAAGCAGAAGCGGCTTTGAGGCATTGAAGGGACCATTGTGTGCCAGGACATTGATATAGTAGGAGGAGAGGATATCTTCATCGCTCTCATCCCCCTTCCCGATAGCCTGAGCATTTATCTTGATCAGACGGTGGCGGGCATGGGAGGTGTCGAATTCGAGCACATAGGGTGGTTTGTCAAACTCATATTTCTTGCCATCCACAATTACTATGATCTTTTTAAGGTTATCTCTCACCTTAGGGTATCCTTCGCGAATTTTTACCTCCACTTTCATAATGCCAGATACCTTGCTGGCGCTCACCGGGGTGACGATCTGAATTGCCTGGGGTCGAAATTTGAGCAGTACCGCATCTTCTCCTGGGTGTTTCCCAATCAGTTCGGGGATACGGGATGCTGATGGATCGTAATCTTTTTTCGATACATCAATGCTTTCTGTGTGCATTTTTACCCCAGTGTTAATAACCAGATATCAGCACCAATACTTCACTCAAGTAATTACGTAAGTTTTTTTCACATGCGAGTTAGGGTATGAACATAGTTAGTCCTGGCCAACTAAGTAGTCGCCCTCAAATCGTATGGACTCAATGTTAATGCCTTTTATACCGCCATAGCCAGGATAAACCTCTCCACATATCTCTATTTCTCTTCCCACCATGGGAACCAGGGTTGCCCAGGTGAATAACTTTTTGGTACCACGTTTTTGTTCCTCAGTGAATACGCGGTGAATGCGCAGAGCCTGCTCACTTTCGGAGACTGATTGTCCTTTTGGTGCGGTGGGATAGTAAAGGGTGCCATCTTTGGTGAGGATAAATAATTTACTGTTTCGCTCTGCGCTGATCGCGGCAGCCCGATATTCTTCCTTGGTGTAAGGCTGTCCATAGGGTTTATTTTGAGGTTCGGTAGTTCCGTTAAAGAGAGAGTTGCCTTCGACAACAACCCCGGTAAAAATTTTCCCCTCTTTTTCAGCTGTTAAGAACTTTTCTTCTAATATTTTCATGCGCTCAGCATAGGGTGTTTTATACACCTCTGCATCTTCAACTTCTCCCTCGGTCAGGCATGCAGCGAGTGAGCCCAAGAGCACTATAGGTAGCAGTTTCCAAAGTTTCATGGTGACCTCCTTATTTGATAGGATGCATTATCAGGTAAGTGTGAATTGTTATACAACATCTTTTGACTCTATTATTGCCTCTTTCCTCCTGCGCAAATCTTTGACAATAAGGTAAGTGGAAATCGCAAAGCCGGCTATGATAACAGACATAATCTTCCAGTTGATATGTACCCAGGGTTCCTTGAGCATGCCCCACTTGGCCAGAATCTCCACGTCATTCCAGAGAACGGTCACTGTGGGGATGGCATACCGCAGATTAGTGCCGAATTTATCGTAGCCTAAAAGCTTATAGCAGAGATAGAAGAAGACGGAAAATGAGACGAAAAATAAGGTATAGCAGAACCAGGAATGGGGACCGAATACCTGGTCATCATAGGCTAACATAAGCAAAATATAGCCTGCCCAGGTAATCATAATGTACTCAAAAGCAGTTCGCGGCCCGTAATTGTCGATCTTTCCTGTAGCAATAACCCCTCTCATCAGCCGCAGCTTGCGCCTAAGAAAATAGATGAAGTTGCACCTGACGCTCTCCTGGTACATCAGATAGGTGAAAACCATAACAAACGCCATAACGCTCCATTCCATCATGCGGTACTCAGGATAGCTGCCGTTGAAGGTATAAGTAACCCCCATACGGTGACCTCCATACATCAGGCTGTATTCCCAGGCAAACCAGAGGCCAAGCCCGCCTAATATTCCCCAAAAGCTCTGCCAGCCGTCCCGTTTACACCAGCGGGTCATATAGATGGTCAGAAAACCGATAATCGCGCAGGACCAGGCATAGTCATATTTGATAATGGGATTATGTTTTTCAATCAGCACCATCACGATGTGGGCTATGGCGGCAAGCGCGAAAATCCATACCAGTGATACGGCAGTATAAAATATAGACTTTAGAGTGATAGGTTTTTTGGTTGCCATTGCATTTTTCCTCCTGTTCTAAGGGTTGTATGATAGGATGGTATTTGATACCAAGGCGGTTTATAGGATAAGTCTACTAGTGCTTATAAGGGAGTGGTTTAGAGGCACCCCATGATGGAGTATCATAGAGGTGATGAGTGCAGTGCAGTGTAGTGGATGAGTTTCTAGTTGAGTATCTTTGAAAAAGTGCGAAGGTGAATGGCTAAAAACAGTCTGTTTAGAATAGCTGTCAATCAGATGTTTTTGGGGAAGTAACACATTGAAACTATTCTCAGAGGTTAAAGTGTGGGCGAAGGGACACATGATGAGGTACACAAATGAAAAGATAAGAAAATAGCTTGTAAGTGTGGTGGTTCTGTGTAGTGTATGAGGTACGTTCACGTAGCTCCCCTATCATTTAAGCTTGTTTTATTCTTTTATTGAGTGATGACATAACGGGGATAAGGAGCTGATGCATTTCATTGAAAAGTCTTTTACCGAAAGGGGTAATCGAGTAGTACTTACGATCTGCACCCTGATTCGAGGACTGTAATTCACTCTTGAGCATTCCATCCTGTTCAAGCAATCTCAGTTTTTTGTAGAGATTATTACGATCAATGTCAAAGGCGCCCTTGGTAATGCTGAGGATTTCATCTTTTATTTCGTAGGCATAACGTGGTTTCTGGCAGATCAGGTAGAGGGTAACAAACTGAAGCAAGCTCCGTTTGAGGTCAAAGTTGAGTTGGTCGATTTGCTTTGTTATAAGATCACTTTTACCAGTGGTTTTCATACATACTATAAGAATGAATTTGTATTTGGTATCTTCAAACAATAATTCTTAGAGAAGTATTCTGTCAAACTAATACCTCATCTCAACTCCCTTTGTCAAGTAAAAAAATAGATGAAGGGAAAGGAGAGTGAGGATCATGATAACTCCTTGTAATTAATAAGATATTATCTTATCGCTGAGGTGATGTAGTAACTTTCTTTACCTCTTGCGGAGTCTGTGGTATAGAAGACCCAGGTAGAAAATTAAAAACTAGCCAATGCTCTTTTCCCTCACTATTCTGAGAAAGAGAGGCAATAGAGGAGAGAAAGGTCAATTGGACAACACTTCCATTATATTGATAGCTTTGGGATTAGCAATGGATGCCTTTGCGGTATCGGTGACGAGTGGCATCACTATCAAGCACTTAAAAATAAATCATGCCGTAACCATTGCGCTCTTTTTCGGCTCATTTCAGGCACTGATGCCGGTGGTGGGATGGGCAGCAGGGCTGAGCGTGCGGGACTTTATTGCAGACATTGATCACTGGATAGCCTTCGGACTGCTGAGCTTTATCGGTTGTAAAATGATTTTTGAAGCAATTAAAGTGCAATCAGGTGAAGAGGAAATCGATCCACTGAATATTTATATGCTATTAATGCTCTCAATAGCAACGAGTATTGATGCGCTCGCCGTGGGGATAAGTTTTGCCTTTCTTGAGATTTCCATTGTGACTCCCGTAATGGTGATAGGAACAGTAACATTTATTTTATCTTTCCTCGGTGTGCTCGTGGGTGATAAGATCGGACACGTTTTTGAGAATAAGATTGAAATCCTGGGGGGTATCATTTTAATTGGCATAGGAGTGAAAATACTTTACGAACACTTGCTGTAGAAGATATCAGTGCGCTTTTAAATGACGCGCTGCTATGGTGGAAAGGAAGGAGGAGCTATCGCTGGCATTAACTTGACAGGTGAGAAACGATACCTATGAAAAGGATATCATCCTACGATAGAATAGTTCCTGAGGAACTCCCAGAGTTACGTGAGCATTGCTGCGCACTTTTCGGAAAAGAAATTAAAGAGTCACCAAGCGGATTCTATCTAACCACAGCCTGATTTCCCTTCTCCTGCCTAACTTCATTTCCGTTTTGAGAGCGTTGAATCGAGGGATTGGTAAAAAGCCTCTATCACGTGCTTCTGATACTTACCCACCGGAACACCATTGTAGATACAGTGGGTTTTACCCTGCACCAGTTCTCTGGAGAAGGGAACGGACCAGTCAGGATAATCAATAGGGTTCTCTACATTATACTTATCAAAACGCTCAAAGCACTTCATGGCGTGGTGCATGAGGGTATCAGAGTTTTCCGCAAAAAATTCGATGGGAAGACCAATAGCGTAATCATAGCCATCATTGATTGCAGCCCAGTAGGTGCGGTTGGTAGAGAGATATTTTTGCTTCGGGTCCCAGATCGGATCAGCGAACTCATCCTGACAGGTTACCACATTGGTGCGTTTAAACTTATATTTTGCCACCAACTCTTTTACCTCCTCAAAGAGTTTGTCACGGTAGGGTGGTGCAAGTTGCAGCCACGCCTCCCATTTGAAATAATCCCAGGGCATGCCATGAACGGTTACCGCCACCGTAACATCTGATCCTTGAGGAAGGGTGTCCAATCGATCCTTGAGCATTTCAAGAAATGCCTGGCGCAGAGGTTGATAATTTCCCATCTGGGGGCCGATGATAACTTTGACCTTTTTATTGGGATGTTCTTTCTTCCACTCATCTATGTATTCGAAGCAGTGCCTGAAACCAGAATTAAATTCCTCGAAGTGGGAGTATACTGCCATAGGGGCGGTGAGTATAATTGTTTCACATCCTGCATCAAGCAGCTCGTGGAGCTTTTTCCTCATCTCATAGTAAAAAAGGTTGGTTTCAGCTCGGCATTCCACGTTTTTATATTTTTGGGTAATTCTCTCAAAGGCAGTATTAATTATTTTGAAGCTCTCCTCCCAGTGAGGGAGCTTTCTCTGGAGGGTACCACTGCCGTAGTAGTAGAGCCTTGATTTATTACCTAGTTTGCCGCAGAGTGAGGCTTCACCACCTAGTCGGCCCTTGTAGAGGAAATATCCGTGGTCAAGGTAGATACGTGATGAGGGTGGAACCCATGCTACTTGTCCCTGCTTGTACCTCTCCATGTAGGGAGTACCATCAAGGTCCCGATCATTGCCAAAGGCATCTTCTAAGTGAGTGGGAACAAATTCCTCTCGGGCGTGGACGTGGGCAGGATCGAGGAGGGCAACACCTCTATCTTTGACGGCGAGTATACTGAATGGCCACGGCACCACTATTTTGAATATCTTATAGACGATATTGTGGAAGAAGGTGTGGCTGTGGTGCGTGGGCATAATCAGCGCGGTGGCAAAAATACCCACTTTACCTTCCGGTACCGTATCTTGGGTTTTAAAATACTCAAAGTAGTCAGGCGTAGGTTGCTTGTTTTTGTACTTAAAGAGTGCATAAAAAGCTGCGATGATAACGATCAGTATGGTGAGAATGGTTACTAGGATTAACATGTCTTTCCTCCTTCTTACGATAGTTAGTTTGCTAACGATTATCCTTATATATCATAAAACGGTTTCCCGATAAAATTATTTTTTTAAAATTATTTTCCCTTCTCATTTAGTGAGCACGGTGGCGCGGTGGTAATGGTTGCGTCTGAAGGTGTACCGGAAATGGTCATTATTTTTACTCCAGCGCTGTTATACCACTCAACCGTCCCACTTTTGTTATCCGTTTTATTCAAGAGCCAGGTAAGTGTTTTTCGAGCAAATTCATCTCTAAGCTGAGCGTTTTTGAGCGTTCCACAGAATGAGCACTCATCGATGTGTACTTCCATGAGCTTGGTGTCTTTCTGCGCAACATGAAGTACTTGATGTGGAGCTAAGCCTAATGCTTGCACGTAATCTGAGGTCAGTTCTTTGCTTTGAAGGGGATACTTGGTGACGGGTGGACTTTGTTCTGCATGAGCATATAAAGGGGCCAAGGTTGAGAGTAGTATTAGTAGAAAAATTGTTTTCTTCATTTTTTTGTTCCTATGCGCTCCCTGTGTTTTTATTGAATACTTGCAGATGATGGTGGTGGAATCCCTCTACACCCCTCGTGCTTTGAGGGTGGCATCCAGCTTTCTGCCCATATTGAAAAGCTTACTGTAGATGTCTTTATGCTCTTCTTTGGTGACGATT
>CAYYOQ010000142.1:0-4965 GCA_964473235.1 uncultured Thermodesulfobacteriota bacterium
CAGATTAAAGGTGGTGAATAAAATTAGTTTTTCAAACTTGACAAATAAAAAAATTCAATTATGTTATTAAACGGTTAAATCATTTACTGGGGCAATCTATGAAAAACTTTTTAAGCAAATATAAAAGCGAGATTTTTCTGGCAATCCTTATTATCTATGTGCTTACCCTTGCCTTAGGTGTCATCGGTGAGCTGTTTGATATTGAATGGATTTTAAAACTCCCCATCTTCTCAATCTAAAGCAATTTTATCAACTTTAATTATTTAAAACCCTTATAGCTTAAAGCCTGGCTTTGGGCATACCAGGCTTTTTATGCACCATTAAATCTTTTAAAGAGTATGGCAAAGCGAGATTATTACGAAATTTTAGGTGTTTCCCGGAATGCCAATGAAGAGGAAATAAAGAAGGCCTACCGTCAGATGGCCCTCCAATACCATCCCGATCGGAATCCGAGCAATAAAGAGGCAGAGGAAAAATTTAAAGAAGCCTCTGAGGCGTATGAAGTACTGAGAGACCCTGAAAAGAGAAGCCTCTATGACCGGTTTGGACATGAGGGACTCAAGGGGGTAGGATTTAGAGGCTTCGCTGATTTTGATGATATTTTCTCCAGCTTCGGTGATATCTTCGATGATGTCTTCGGTCTCGGATTCGGAAGCCGGGGAAGAAAGAGAAGAACCTACGCACGTCGTGGTGCTGACCTGCGCTACGATTTATCCATCAGCTTTCATGATGCTGCCTTCGGTAAAGAGGAAGAGATTGAGCTAGAGAAACATGAACTCTGTGAAACATGCAAGGGCACGGGGTTAAAACCAGGAGAGTCCAAAAAAACCTGCCCCACCTGTGGAGGAAGGGGACAGATTGGTCATACCCAGGGTTTCTTCACCATCAGTACCACCTGCTCAAAATGCCATGGCCGGGGAGAAATTATCACTCACCCCTGCAAAGACTGTAAGGGCAGCGGCATGGTAATCAGACCTAAGCACTTAAAAGTAAAAATCCCTGCCGGTGTTGAAACAGGCATCCGCCTCAAGCTGAGCGGGGAGGGAGGGATAGGTGAGCGGGGAGGACCTCACGGAGACCTCTACGTGGTATTACACGTTGAACCGGATTCCTTCTTCGAAAGACATGGCAATGATATCCTCTGCCAGATTCCCATCTCCTTTTCTCAGGCCGCACTAGGCGCCACCCTAGAAGTACCTACCCTTAACGGCTATGAAAAAATTACTATACCTTCAGGTACCCAGACTGGCCAGGTCTTCACTATCAAGGGAGCAGGTATTCCCTACCTTCATGGAAGAGGGAGAGGGAATGAGATGGTGCAGGTGGTGGTCAAGACACCTACCAAACTAAGCAAAAGACAAGTGCAATTATTTGAAGAACTTGCGTCTTCAGACAAGGAAGAGCAATAGTGAAATGATTAAACACCCGGTAAAAATCTTCCTTGCTTCTTTAATGCTCTCTCTTTTTCTTTTCTTCTCTCCTCCTCTCCTGAGTGCTGCTCCTACCGTCTCACTCTCTCTTGATCGCAACACCATTTTAGTGAATAAAACCTTTTCACTTGAGCTTACTTCCTCCTGGGAAGGTGAGGCAGACGAATATATACTTGCTCCTCCTCAGTTAAAACTGCCGGAAGGTATCGTAGAAAAAGGCTCTTCATTCAGCACGGAAACTAAAGAAAAATACTACGCGCTCCACTACAGATACACCCTCGTGGCTCAAAAGGCAGGGGACTATGAACTTACACCCATTGAAATAAGTTATTGGAAAAGGGGGAATTATAAGGAGGAGAAGGTAAAGACCGAAGCTTTGCATCTTAAGGTTACTACCTTTTTTTCTTTTCTTACCCTTGGTACATACTGGCTGGTAGGTGCTATCATAATTATTTTCCTAAGCCTTTTGAGCATCTTAATCGTTTCATATCGAATAAAATCAAAAACGGGTGAGCATCAAAAACCCGTAGATACAAATGTTACCAAAGAAATGGTGATGAGCGAACTTGAACAGTGTAATGCCTATAGAATCAAGGGAGACTGGAAAGATTACTTAAAAAAGGCCATAGCACTACGGAACAAACTCTCCCTCCCAGAAAATGCAGTAAAAACTATGGATGATTTGGATTCGCTGCTTGAGCAGGTAAGCTATGGTGGTTTCCATCCCACCACTGAAGAAATTAACCTCATCCAGAGGCAGCTTGAAAGGGCACTCAAGAGCGCCTTTCCTGATTCAAAGGATAAGGAATTAGAAGGAATCTAATTTCAATACAATAGATCCACGATGCCTGATACATGATGCACGATGCAAGGTACAGGATGAAACTTCTATGGACGGATAACAAAATCGTAAGGCAGAAGACTCTCGGCAAAAGGAGGAATGGAGTATGCAGCAAGACATCCAAGAGATCACCAGAAAGGTAGAAGAAAAAAGCAGGTATACAAAGAAGCTCAAAGATGAGATCGGCAAAATTGTGGTGGGCCAAAACTACCTCATTGAGCGATTGCTCATTGGCATCCTCGCCAATGGTCATATTTTGGTAGAAGGAGTTCCTGGCCTAGCCAAGACCACTGCGGTAAAAACACTCGCGCACGCCATTGACACCATCTTCAAAAGAATCCAATTTACCCCTGACTTGCTCCCTGCCGACCTCATCGGCACCCAAATCTATCTGCCCAACACCGGTGACTTTACCGTTAAAAAGGGGCCTCTCTTCGGCAATATCATTCTCGCCGATGAAATTAACCGGGCACCTGCCAAAGTACAAAGTGCACTCTTAGAAGCGATGCAGGAACGACAGGTAACCATCGGAGAGCACACCTTCAAGCTCGAAGAACCCTTTCTGGTGATGGCAACCCAAAACCCTATCGAACAGGAGGGGACCTATCCTTTACCTGAAGCCCAGGTTGACCGCTTTATGCTCAAGCTTCGGGTGACCTATCCCAATAAACAGGAAGAGAAGGAAATTATGCAGCGCATCGCCAATCGCACCACCATCCCTATTAATCCGGTAACTACCCCCGCTGAAATCATTGAATCAAGGGAAGTGGTAGATCAAATCTACATTGATGACAAACTGAAGGACTACATTGTAGACCTGGTCTTTGCCACCCGCGAGCCCAAGGCCTACGGGATTGACCTTGAAGATATGATCGCCTATGGCGCTTCCCCTCGCGCCAGTATCTACCTCAATCAAGCGGCAAAAGCGTATGCCTTCCTACAAGGAAGAGGATATGTCACTCCCCAAGACATCAAGTCCATTGGCTTAGATGTATTGCGCCACCGCGTGCTTTTGACCTACGAAGCTGAAGCAGAAGAACTCACCTCAGATGATATCGTCATAAAGATATTCGATAATGTGGAAGTGCCATAAAATATAAGTTCGAGTTGCCGCTATGAATAAGATACTGGATGCAAGATGAAGATAACCATTCCCCATAGTATACCCAGCATCTAGCAACCAGCATCTAGAATCATTCTGACTTACTATAGGAAAGTGTTCATATGGTATTTCGAAAAGACCAACGGAAAAACGATGAAACAAAAGTTTATGCCAGTCTCCCCAAAGAGGTAATTAAAAAGATTCAAAGGATTCACATCCACACCAACTACCTGGTGAATGATATCCTCGCGGGAGAATACGAGAGCGCCTTCCGGGGCCGGGGAATGGAGTTTGAAGAAGTAAGGGAGTATCACCCCGGTGATGATGTGCGTGATATCGATTGGAATGTCACCGCCCGGATGGGACACCCCTATGTGAAGGTGTACCGAGAGGAAAGAGAGTTAACCCTGATGCTCTTGGTTGATGTGAGCAGCTCCGGTCAATTCGGCTCGGTCAACCGGTTTAAAAATGAGGTCGCCGCCGAGATTGCCGCCGTCTTAGCCTTTGCGGCGGTGAAAAGCAATGATAAGGTAGGACTTATCATCTTTAGCGATGTGATTGAAAAGTTCATCCCTCCCAAAAAGGGAAGAAACCACGTGTGGAGGGTGATAAGAGAAGTTTTAGAGCACACCCCCCAGAGTAAAAAGACTGATATCAACGTGGTCTTAGATTTTCTCAATAAGATTACTACCCGTAGGGTGATTGCCTTTCTCATCTCGGATTTCATCGCCCAAGGCTATGAAAAGTCACTGAGGATAACTAACAAAAAGCATGATGTGATTGCTATTTCGATCACCGATCCACGAGAAAGCGAGTTGCCCAAGGTAGGATTTATTGAATTAGAAGATGCTGAGACAGGAGAGGTGATGCTGGTTGATACCAACGAGAGTAACATCCGCAAAGGCTTCTCTGCACTAGCCGCGCGCCAGGTAAGTGAAACGCTGGAGTTGTTCCGCCGATGCAGTGTGGATCATATCGCTATTTATACCAATCAACCCTACCTCAATCCCCTAATGAAATTTTTTAGAATGAGAGAGAAAAGACTATGAGTGAGAAACAAGAAAAATTTTTTAGTGCGCAATCATTGTTTTTTAGCTGCGCAGTGCTCATACTGTGTGCTGCATTAGCCATTCTCATCATGTACGCCGGGAAAGGGAAAGTTACCTCTTCCGGTTCGGTGCAAGAGGATACCACCCTCTATCGAGAGCTCGCCAACAAACTTAAGAGTGTTGGCCTGGCAAAGGAGGCACTCTCTCAGTACGAACAGTATTTTACTACCGCCCAGCTTGATAAAAAAACCAGAGCAAATCTCACCTACACCATAGGAACGCTCTACCTGGATGAAGGAAACTATGAAAAGGCTCTGAGCTGGCTCTACCGGGTGGATATGATTGATCCTGATACCCCTCTCAAAAGCGAGGTGGGTTCAAAGATTGTCCACTGCCTGGAATCGCTGGGAAGGTTCCGCGCTGCTGAGTATGCACTTGCGGCACGAAGTGGTCACAAAGAAACCAAAGAAGAAGAGCTCAAAGGAAACGAAGTGGTCGCCGAAGTTGCCGGAAGAAAGATTAGCGTAAGGGAATTGGATGAGG
>CAYYOQ010000142.1:5065-6221 GCA_964473235.1 uncultured Thermodesulfobacteriota bacterium
GAAGTGGTCGCCGAAGTTGCCGGAAGAAAGATTAGCGTAAGGGAATTGGATGAGGCCTTAGATGAACTTCCCCCTTGGATCAAAGATCAATTTAAGGGAAAAGAAAAAAAGCTTGAGTTTTTGAAAAAATATGTGGCAGATGAGCTCTTCTACCTCAAGGCACAAAAACTGGAGTTTGATAAAGACAGTGACCTAAGGAAAAAGACCGACCAGTTTATGAAGCAACTGATGATCAATAAGATTTTAGAGAAAGAGATAAAAGACAAAGTCACTATCGAAGAAGATGATCTTAAAAATCATTTTAAAGCAAATCAAGACCACTACCAAGAAAAGGCACAAGCCCAGATCCGCGTGATTAAAGCAGGAACCGAAGAGAACGTCACCACCATGTTAAAAGAACTCAAGAAAGGAAAAGATTTTGCAACCTTAGCTCAAGAGAAATCGCTGGATAAAGAGAGTGCTACCAGGGGCGGAAAATGGGAGGGGTGGGTCACTCAAGGAAAAGATGATTTAGGAATTGGAAACATCGATGAAGTTTCTAAAGCGATCTTTTCAACTCCTCAAGGAGAAATCTCATCGGTGGTGAAGGCAGGGGACTACTACTATATTTTCAAAGTTGAAGAGAAAAAACCTGAGCGCATGAGGAACTACGAAGAGGTAAAAGACTTGGTAAAGAATGATTATATGAACAATAAAATGGCTCTTGCCTACCAGAACCTAGTAGAACAGATGTTACGTAGCTCAGAGGTAAAGCTCTATCCCCAGGTTATTACCCAAGAGGAAACCGCGAGTAAATGAGAAAAGGCTATCTTATAGCAGGTGTGTGGGTCTTGTATGTGATCATGCTCACCTGCTGCCAGCATCAGATAAAAAGTGCACCAAAGGGAAAAGAAACGGTGCCGCCGGTAGAGGTGAAGGCAGAAATTGATAAGGCAACTGCTACCACTGGTGATCTTATCCGCTACACCCTCTCCGCCACCAGTGATCCCACAATCAAGGTTGAACTGCCTGAGATGGGCTCCCAAATTGCCGGGCTTAGGATTGTGGATATGGGGGAAACGGGTCCCATCGAAAGAGATGGGCGCACCATCATGGAAAAGTGGTACCAGCTCAAGGCTGACGTGGTCGGCTCCTACATTATCCCTGGTGCGGTGTT
>CAYYOQ010000143.1:0-6207 GCA_964473235.1 uncultured Thermodesulfobacteriota bacterium
CCTTAACAGTTAGCTATTGACGTAATCGTATAACGGCGACAGGGTGGGTCAATGATGGTGGCGATTGACAGAATATTGCATTTTAACGGAAAGTGGTCTTGACCGCCACTACAAATAGCACTAGAATCATACATAATATGAACCGAATTAGTCGAAACCTAGCTGCATTCATCACACATGCAATGAAAGGACATGCTAAAACAACATATAGAGAACTTTCTGTTGAACGTTGTAATATCTTCGACCTCATGGCAAATTATATGGGATTTACCGTGCTTCATCCTGGTGGGCTCAAAGCCACTAAAAGGTTGGCAGAGTCTTGCCGGATAGACCAACGTATGAGGGTGTTAGACATTGCTTGCGGTAAAGGCAATGCGAGTGTTTATCTGGCTAAACAGTATGGATGCTCAGTCGTCGGAATAGACACCTCTGAAGATTTCATCGCTCAGGCAGCAACACGGGCACGGAGAAATGAGTTGGAGGGTGTGGTAGGCTTTCACGTCGCTGACGCTTTGGACATGCCCTTCTCCGATGATGAGTTTGACGTCGCTATAACTCAATCTCTACTAGTTTGGGTGAGTGATGAAAAAAGGGCTATTCAAGAAGCGCTTAGAGTTACAAAGCGAGGAGGGTATGTTGGGTGGCTTGAATTGACTTGGAAGAAGCAGCCAACAGCGGAGCTACTCGAGACAGCGTCAAGCCTGATTAGCCCTTATCACCAGCTTAAAGCCAGGACAGTTGAGGGCTGGGAAAGTCTTTTTATGTTCGCTGGTGTTAAACAATTAGAAATAATAATCCCTTCAATGAAGTTTAAGGATATTGGAGAGACAATAGCTGACGAAGGCTTAGTAAATACGGCTAAAGTTTTATTCAGATATCTAACCAACCATGCCGTAAGAAAGCGTATCAATGCTATGGAGAAGTTTTTAGATGAAAGTGCTGAATACCTTGGGTTTGGAATCTATATTGGTAATAAATAGCTGGAACGAGAGTTATTCAGTAACTTTGTACCACCGTGAGGAAGTATGAGCATTGCTGAAAAACTGTTGCAGGCTTACTTCAATATTGCGTATAATCCGGTTTATGATTTCATTACTGCTCGATTTCATCGTTATCGGGAATTGCAGCATAGATGCATTAGTAAACTCGATTTTAAAGACAATGACAAAGTGCTGTGCGTGGGTATTGGTACCGGAAATGAAATATCCCATGTTATGGAAATGAACGGAAAGGTTAACATCATTGGAATAGACTATTCAAAAGCTGCATTGCGAAGGGCATACAATAAGGCATTGAGGTTAGGCAAGGAGATTGAAGCCCTAATCATGGATGCTCGAAACTTAGAGTTCGCCGCGGGAAGTTTTGATAAGGTTATATGCCTTCATGTTATGGACTTCATAGAAGACAGCGGCAAGGTAACTAATGAAATCTTTCGGGTGTTAAAAGATGGGGGACAATTTGTTATGACCTATCCCTCCGGTAGGGAAGACCCAGGGTTGGGAGGTGGCCTAATACGTGATAATATTCGTTGTGCTATCAGTGCGGGAAAACACCCCGCAAGAGCGTTTATAGAATCAATAGGGCCAATGCTAGCGAGTATTGTTTATCTACCTCTACTTTTACGACAAAAACAGAGAGCTTATTGCCGTAACGAATTGGAAGATATGATTGCTCAATCAACAGTTGCAGATATTCGGATAGAGGAGGACCCGGTATACCGGGATTTTATAGTCTATGGCCGAAAACTAGAAAGAGGAGGTGGTAATTAAATGCTTTCTGAGGATAGGTATTTTGAGACACTGACTCAAGAAGAACTGTGGCAGAGATATTGCGGCTTTCTTGAATTATCTATTAATGAGTTTATGGAGATTCAGAATGAGCTCTTGATGGATGAAGTAGAGCGAGTGGCCAAAGGTGCGTTGGGCAGAAAGATAATGGGGGGGCAAGGTGCCCGAAGCGTGGAGGAATTTCGCCGTATGGTACCACTAACCATATATGAAGACTATGAACCGTATCTTAGTGAGCAAAGAGAAGACGTTCTCGCGGAAAAGCCGGTGTATTGGTGTCATAGCTCGGGGAGAGGGGGAAGATTCAAGTGGATTCCCTTTACTAGCCAAAATGTTGACAAAACTATTCAGCGGATATTAGGTACCATGATTCTCGCTAGTGGAAGGCATAGGGGTGACGTGCGTCTCAAGCCTGGACGACGTATGTTACTAAACATGGCACCTCGGCCTTACGGGTCTGGGCATATTTTTCACGAGTTGAGTAAGCGTTTTTCAGTCTATGCCATGCCGCCTCAAGATCTGGAAGAACAAATGGAATTTCAAGAGAGGATTACCTATGGATTTAAATTAGCTCTAAAGAATGGATTAGATGAGGTACTATCAATCGCCAGCGTTCTGGTTCAAATGGGCGAGCGCATGTCAGAGCAAGCACATGGAATGAAACTATCTCTATCTATGTTGCATCCGGCGATACTCTGTCGCATTGCTCGAGGCAAATTGCGTGCACGGATGGCCCATAGACCTATGTTGCCTAAGGACTTGTGGGACCTCAAACTGTTGATAGCCCTCGGGGCAGATGCTGAGGTCTATAAGGAGCGACTGGCGTACTACTGGGGACAGACACCGTATGAGATATATGGCACTACAGAAGTAATGCCTATTGCCGTTAATAGCTGGAATAAGAAATGGCTAACACTTATTCCTGATATGGCATTCTGGGAATTCATACCGTTTGCTGAGTGCGGGAAAGGCCAGCCGAGTACCATTCTAACCGCCGAACTGGAATCAGGGCAGACCTATGAGGTTGTTCTGACTCAATTCTACGGCATGCCACTGATGAGATATCGAACTGGAGACCTTATTACTGTTGTTGCCCGTAGTGATGATGATGCAGGCATCAACCTACCACAAATAGCATTTAAGTCGACAATCGGAGGATTGATAGACTTGGCCGGGTTAGCGAGGTTGGATGAGAAAACTGTATGGAAAGCTATCGTAAACTCTGGGTTAAAATGTGAGGAATGGTCTGCCCGTAAGGAATACGAACAGAACCAGACGTATCTTCGTCTCTATCTGGAATTGAAAGAGAATATGGAACCCGACGAGATAGCTCAAATCATTGATAAGCAACTCCGGGCCATAGATGTAGACTATCGTGATATAGGTGAGCAGTTGGGGCTCAAACCGGTAAAGGTGACACTTCTTGTCCCCGGCACCTTCCAGCGGTATTACGAAACGAAGCGGAAGGAGGGGGCCGATTTAGCTCATTTAAAGCCGCCTCATATGAATCCTTCAGACGCTATTATTGAGAACCTACTTAGATCAAATCGGGAAAGTAGCCAGTAGTATGATGAACCTTGGTTATCTGTTGCCTCCATTAGTTGCAGCGGCTATTGGTGTCATCTTACTGGTCACAGTGCTGGTACACAAACCAAAAGAACGGTCACATTGGGTTTTTTCCCTGATTCTAATAACCCTCGTGACCTGGTCGCTAATTACCTTTGCCATGAGAAGTAGCCCGGATGTAGAGCGAGCGTTATTCTGGGATCGAATCGTAATCATTTTTGTCTTTGCTATGCCCGTGCTCTATTACCACTTCTCTCTGGTGCTAATCAGCATGAGGGGACTAAAAAGTCTGTTATATATGGGTTATGCTTTTCTGATTGCAATACTGGTTTTAAGGCCGACAGATTTGTTAGTGCAACGTATGGAGATAGCAACCTATGGTTATGCTCCAATCTTGGGACTGGCTATGTTCCCGATAGTTGCTTTTGCCTATGTGTTAGGCATAATGGCAATCTATAATCTATTTAGGGCTTATCGCGCTTCCAATGAAGGCAGGAAGAGGAATCGCCTTTTATATATTATTATTGCCATGCTTTTCCCCATCATAGGAGCAACGTTCGAAGTTTTTCCCACAGTTTATCCCACAGTTATCTTCGGTAATATTGCCTTTTGCTCCTTCACTACTCTTGCCATTCTGAGATACAACCTGCTAGATATTCAAGTTATCATTCGAAAGAGTGTATTTTACCTTCTAATTAGTACCCTAGTGGCTATACCTTATGTAGGAATGCTAGTTTTATTGCAGCGATTTCTTGAAGTTGAGCAATGGTGGTGGCATGCGCTCACTATATTAATTTTGGCTATTATCCTGCGGCCAGTTTACAGCAGGCTCCAGCAGCGGGTAGATAAAGTGTTTTACCGGGATAGATATGATTACCTCAGGGCGCTCGAGCGATTCAGCCAAGAAGCCCAAAATATCACAAATCTCGAGGAACTAGGTTTAAGGATGGTGGAACTGGTCAGCGGTGCACTGCGTAGTTCAAGTGTGTACCTTTTCCTGCCGTCTAAAGACGAAGGTGACCTAGTTGTTGTATCATACACCGGCTCAGACACCGGCTCAGAGAGGCCTTCTCCCCAAATTGTACTAAGGAAATCTAGTATGTTTGTGAAGTGGCTCAGGACCCACCATGGTGTTTTGTCAGCCAAGGAGTTCGATATTATATCTCAATTGCAGAGTCTGCCACTCACAGACAAGAGCGCTCTGGAAAAGATAGGAGGAAAACTTTATGTCCCGATTGAGACACGCGATGGAGAACTAGTTGGATTGTTAGTTTTAGGTGAGAAACTCTCCCAACAGAGTTATTCTGATGAAGATGGAAGGTTACTTGAAGCCTTAAGCAGTCATTTATCCATTAACCTAGAAAACGCACACCTTTATAGTGACGTATTACGTGAAGTAGTCGAGCGCAAGCGGGCGGAGGAAGAGAGACTAGAACTGGAGCGCAAAATTCAGATTAATAGCAGGCTGACATCTATTGGGGAAATGGCGGCCGGTATTGCCCACGAGATAAACAATCCCCTGACACCGATTCTTGGCTTTGCTGACATGCTTCTGAAAAGGGACCTTCCTGAAGACGTCAAAGATGACCTTCAGATTATCCGTGATAGTGCCAGGCGGACCGCCGATGTCACGAGGAGACTGCTGCTTTTTGCTCGCCAGAGTAAGCCTATGCGTACACTGTGCAACATTAACGAAGTTGTTGAAACGACTCTTCAACTCAGGGCTTATCACTTGAAGACAAACAATATCAAGGTTATCACCGAGCTTGACCTGGAACTACCGCAGACAATGGCCGACGCCGGCCAATTACAGCAGGTGGTGCTCAATCTCATCATGAACGCTGAGTATTCGATGGTCCATGCCCGTGGAGGTGGCAACCTTCTGATTAAGACGGAGAAGATGGGCAATATTATCTGCCTATCAGTCAAAGATGATGGACCGGGGATATCGAAAGAGAATATGGAGAAACTCTTTACACCCTTCTTCAGCACCAAGAAAGTGGGTGAGGGAACAGGGCTTGGCCTGAGCACTTGCCACGGTATTATCGCCGAGCATAACGGCAGGATTTACGCCGAAAGCGAGGTGGGTAAGGGAGCTACTTTCATTGTGGAACTACCGATAATAAGACAACAGAAAGAGGAAGAGGCGAAGCTGTCTGAATCAGACACACGTGAAGCTGGGGAAGCAGTCAAAGCCAGGATACTGGTGGTGGATGATGAACCGACAATTGTGCAGGTCTTGAAGCGAGTACTCACGGGTGAAGGTTATGAAGTAGAAAGTACAGATAAAGCCAAAGAAGCCCTTGGGCTGATTAAGGGTGGAAAGTATGCCCTCATTCTGCTGGATATCAAGCTGCCGGATATGAGTGGCATCGAGTTGTACCAGCATCTGGATAAGACGGACAAATCTTTAACACAGAGAATAATCTTTGTCACCGGTGACGTTTTGGGGACGGATACCATGGATTTCTTTTCCCGGACTGGGGCCTCTTATGTCACCAAACCCTTTGATATGGAGCAGCTAAAGAAAGAGGTAAAGCGCAAGCTGACCAAGAGAGGGTAGATTATGCATGGTGCAGGCCATTCCCGCTGATGAATCGGCACGGGGAGGTAAGTGTGGAAAAGAAAACGCATATCCTGGTGGTGGATGATGCGCAGTATGTAACTAAATTAGTTGAGAGAACGCTTGAAGATGCGGGATTTGTCGTCACTGTAGCTAACTCATGCCTGGATTAAACTGGTAAGGCGCACGGGATTGAAAGGTGTTAGGTTACACGATGCAAGGCATACCCATGCCAGCCTTATGCTAAAGCAGTGTGTACATCCAAAGGTAGTCCAGGAAAGGCTAGGACAT
>CAYYOQ010000144.1:0-6185 GCA_964473235.1 uncultured Thermodesulfobacteriota bacterium
GCCGCTTAGCCATATCGACAATCTTTTGTCGATATCAGGTTGCTAAGGGCCTAACACTTTACCTCTCTTGATACAAAGGAGACATAGTGGCAGAACCTTTGGGAAACCATAAGAGAACCCACTACTGCGGGGATGTAAGGGCAGATCACATCGGTAGCGAAGTTACCCTGATGGGCTGGGTACACAGCCGACGTGACCATGGCGGCTTAATTTTTATCGACCTAAGAGACCGAGAGGGCATTATTCAGGTTGCCTTTAACCCCGAAGTAGATGCGAGTGTCCACACTAAAGCGCATGGGTTACGCAGTGAGTATGTACTTGCGGTGAGGGGAAAGGTGGTCAGGCGGCCTGAAGGAACTATTAATCCCGATTTAAAAACGGGTGAGGTTGAAGTCCAGGCACATGAACTAATTATTTTAAACGAATCTAAAACACCTCCCTTTGAAATTGCCTCCCGCACCGGGCTTGCTGAAGATATCAGGTTAAAGTATCGCTATCTCGATCTGCGGAGGCCAAGCCTGCAGCAGCATCTGATGCTTCGCCACCGGATCGTTCACACCACCCGAACCTACCTCACCCAGAGGGGGTTCATCGAAGTAGAAACCCCCTTTTTAACCAAGAGTACCCCAGAAGGTGCTCGTGATTACCTGGTACCAAGCCGGGTCAATCCGGGCCGATTCTATGCCCTTCCCCAATCACCTCAATTGTTCAAGCAGCTCCTCATGGTAGCAGGTTATGACCGCTACTATCAGATTGTGAAGTGCTTTCGTGATGAAGACCTCCGGGCTGACCGGCAACCAGAATTTACCCAAATTGATCTCGAGCTCTCCTTCATTCATGAAAGTGATATCTATGAAATAATCGAAGGTCTGCTTATCACCATTTTTAAAGAGGCAAAGGGCATAACCCTTCCCTCTCACTTTCCTCGATTACCCTATCAGGAAGCGCTCTCCCGCTTCGGACTTGATAAACCAGATACCCGCTTTGGCATGGAGCTTAAAAACCTCTCTTCTGTCTTTGCCAATTCCCAATTTAAGGTCTTTGCCCACGCCCTTGCCACAGGTGGAATTATCCTGGGCATCAACGCCAAAGGGTGTGCAGCATACTCCCGTAAAGAGCTTGATGAACTGACCGAAATTTCCAAGGTGTACGGCGCACAGGGGTTGGTGTGGATCAAAGTTACCCCGGAGGAGGTGCAATCACCGGTAATTAAGTATTTTACGGAAGCTGAGATAGAGCAGCTGAAAAGGACAGTGGATGCTACTGCAGGAGACCTCGTGCTCATCATCACTGATGAGAAAGCCAAGGTAGCCTATACCGCCTTAGGACAACTGCGAGTTCATCTGGGAGTGAGACAAGGGATGATCGACCAACAGCAATGGTGCCCGCTGTGGGTTACTGATTTTCCCCTGCTCGAGTATAACGAAGAAGAGAAGCGCTATGAAGCGCTTCACCACCCTTTCACCTCCCCGGTAGAAGAAGACCTGGTAAACTTGAAAAAAGATCCTGCCCAGGTGAGGGCACGAGCCTATGATCTCGTGTTAAATGGAAATGAGATCGGAGGTGGGAGCATTCGTATCAACCGGAAAGAGGTACAGGATGCAATGTTTGAGGCCCTCTCCATCAAAGAGGCAGAGGCACGCGCCAAGTTTGGGTTTCTCCTCGATGCCCTGGAATACGGGGCCCCCCCTCATGGGGGAATTGCCCTGGGTCTTGATCGATTGATGATGCTCCTCACGGGAGCTGAATCCATTCGAGATGTCATTGCCTTTCCTAAGACGCAAAAGGCAACCTGTGTTATGACTGATGCACCTTCTCCGGTAAGTGAGGCGCAGCTACGAGAACTCTCCCTTAAAACAACTGTTCTGAAATCACCTAAGTGAATATTTATCGAAAGGGTCAAGCACTGATGGTTTTGTAAAAAGTCAGAAAAAACTGTCATTGCGAACGAAGTGAAGCAATCTCTGCCATTGTAAGTATTTGAAAAAACGCGATTGCCACGTCGCTCCGCTCCTCGCAATGACACACGCAGGGACTTTTTACGAAGTCGTAAAGCACTCACGTGGGTAATTTTTTTTCTTCGATGAGGTGGTGTAGTTAGTCGCTTTTGTAGCTTGCAAGCGTGCAGGCAATGTAACTTCACCCCTTAAACCCTAGAAGCCTTAATCCTATTAAATTACCAATGAGAGAAGAATCATCCCTTAGGTAAGAGGAGGAAACCACATGGCAAGAAAAAAAATCACCATCGTAGGAGCAGGGAACGTGGGATCAACCGCTGCCCACTGGGCAGCCGAGAAGGAGCTGGGAGATATTGTGCTCGTGGATATTATTGAAGGGATGCCCCAGGGAAAGGCGCTCGATTTGATGGAATCAAGACCGGTTGAGGGTTTTGATGTCACTATCACTGGTTCCAATAGCTATGAAGAGTCTGCTGGTTCAGATCTGGTCATTATCACCTCAGGCCTTGCCCGCAAGCCAGGGATGAGCAGGGAAGATTTACTCCAGAAGAATAAGGAGATCATTACCTCGGTCACCACCTCGATCGTTGCCCACTCGCCCCACTGCACCATTATCATGGTCAGTAATCCCCTCGACACCATGACCTATCTGGCCAAAGTGGTAAGTGGTTTTCCCAAAAACCGGGTGATGGGAATGGCAGGGGTGCTTGATACCGCTCGCTTTCGGGTGTTTGTGGCAATGGAGCTCAAGGTGTCGGTAGAAGACGTGCAAGCCTTGGTGCTCGGAGGTCATGGAGACAGCATGGTACCTCTTCCCCGCTATGCCACCGTGGGTGGCATTCCCCTCCCGCAACTACTTCCACCAAAGAAGATTGATACCATAGTAGACCGCACCAGAAAGGCAGGGGGAGAAATCGTAGCCCTGCTCAAGACCGGAAGCGCCTACTATTCACCTTCCGCATCGGCGGTCCAAATGGCAGAAGCCATACTTAAAGATAAAAAGAGAATCCTTCCCTGCTGTGCGTATCTGGAAGGAGAATATGGACTGCGCGATATCTATTTCGGGGTACCGGTAAGGCTGGGTGCAGGTGGTGTGGAGCAGGTACTTGAGGTTTCCTTAACAGAAGAAGAGAAGGCACTCGTTCAAAAATCGGGAGCTGAAATAAAGCAGAGCATTATAGAGCTCAATCTATAAAAAGGTTCACCCCCCACAAACAAAAAAGAGAAGGCCATTTACTCTCTCATCAGGCCATCCAGGGCAAGCTCAATTGCTTCCCTCCGCTCCTGAGTAAACACCTCTTCATCTGCAAATCGCAGGAGTGATTCCAGAGAGAGAGAGGAGCGTGCAAGCGTCTCAACTCCCCTCCCTAGTGCTTCATCAAGAGAAAGCGAAGCTAAGAAGTGAATAAGGGTTAGGCTCTCTTCCTTCTTAAGTAGCCCATTGAGCAGGCAGAGCGGACTGCGCCTTTTCTGTAACAAGGCGTGATCTAATGCTACCAAAGATTCAGCTACCGGAGGCGCCAGATCTATTCCCGCTCGTACCGGAAGCGCTTGTTCGATATACGTGCCGATAAATCCCCAGACATTCTCACTACTATCAGATCCCGTTCCCAGGAAATTAAAAATACTCTGCTCACTCCATGCATTTCCGTTGCTATCAGAGCCACCTGAGAGGGTCAGTTCGTAAAGCTCTTGCCAGGTTACATTGGTGGTATCGATACCAAAGAGAAAGTCACCCTGCTCGGTGAGTCCTCTTACTACAATTTCTGCTGACACTGCCCCGCTGCTCTCATATTTAAATTGGACCCTCAGAGCACCTCCTTCGAGTACCACGGGGATTCTTACCCACCAGTGAGCCTGGTCATCGATACCAAAGAAAAACAGATCGACCCAGGAACCACTCAACCCGTTGTAACCACCATAGAGAGGGCTTGCGTAAAGGGGTGTGGAAATCACTGTCCATAGTAATAAGATGCTCACTACCAGGAATTTTCTCATAACGCCTCCTTGCTGGTAAAAAAAGGACCTGTGTGGTGATCCAGATTATAAAACTCTTTACTCACTTCCCAGCGTATTAAAGAACCCACCAAAAATACCCTGGGAGAACCTTTCAGTTGAGCGTAGATAGTGGTTGAGGTGGGATTATCAGAGCCACAAAGTAAGGTGTGTTCTTTTTCCTCCCCCTCCAGTTGAATACTGATTTCCATTGCGGGATAGTCTAACCCGAATTGCACCAGATCATCGGGGTTATCCGCTATCGGATCAGTTTCTACCACGTCAATAATGCTTTGAATGATACCATCCACCGTTCGCTCACTCCCCCTCACCACCTGTGGCGCCCTCATCCACCACACCGCTTCCTCTTTCTGATATTCAATCACCCTGCCATCCTTCACCAGCCGTATCCTCAGAAAGCTCTGTGGCTCAAAGGGGAATAGTTGGCTCTTTCGCCATGCTTCCTGTTTTTTAAGCTCTTCAGCCTGCTTCCTTTGAATCGCAAGCCTCACCTCATACACATAGAAGTAGCCGCCTAAGAGAGCGAGTACCACTATCAGAAGTAAAGTTTTTCCCCACTTCATTTTTTTCCTTTATCCGGTGAAGGCAGATCTTTAAACGCTTTCGATCCACTCCTACCCTCAGGGGAATAACTTCACCTTGCAGTGAAATGATCACACCGGGATATTTCCGTGTTTCTTGGGAGGACGGGTTTCCCTCTTATTCACCATTGCCTCCAGTGCGCTGATGAGCGCAGGTCGGGTATCCCGCGGCTGAATTACTGCATCCACATACCCCCGTGAGGCAGCAATATAGGGGTTGGAAAAAAGCTCACGGTACTCTTTTATCTTTTCTTCTCTCTTGACTTTAGGATCAGCTGCCTCATTGATCTCCCTACGATGAATAATATTGGCTGCACCCTCTGCACCCATTACCGCAATCTCTGCTGCGGGCCAGGAAAACACAAAATCAGCGCCCAGGTGTCTGCTGCACATCGCAATATATGCCCCCCCATAGGCCTTACGGGTAATCAGGGTAAGCTTGGGGACCGTTGCCTCAGAATAGCACCACAGTAGCTTCGCTCCATGCCTGATGATACCTGACCACTCCTGGTCCTTACCCGGGAGATACCCAGGTACATCAGAAATGGTGAGCATTGGAATATTAAAGGCATCACAAAAACGGATAAAACGGGTTGCCTTATCCGAGGCATTTACATCGAGGCACCCCGCCAGGTATTGGGGCTGATTGGCGATAATGCCAATCACCCGCCCGTTGAGTCGCGCAAAGCACACAATGAGATTGGGTGCATAGAGCTCATGGGGTTCAAAAAAGTGACCATCGTCTACAATAGAGCGAATCACCTCTTTCATATCATAAGTCTTACGAGAGTCATCAGGGATAATTTCATCCAGCGCGGGGTCGGTGCGCAGGGGATCATCCTCCGGCTCAACCAAGGGTGGATCTTCCATATTATTGGAGGGGAGGTAGCTCAGTAATTCTTTAATTGACTCAATGGCATCCTCATCACTCTCGCAGGCAAAGTGGGCAACCCCGCTTCTGCTATTGTGAGTGATGGCCCCCCCGAGCTCCTCTTGGGTAATCTCTTCCCCCGTCACTGCCCTGATTACATCTGGGCCAGTGATAAACATATAACTGGTATTTTTCACCATAAAGATCCAATCAGTCATCGCGGGAGAATATACCGCACCCCCTGCGGTTGGTCCCATAATGGCGGTAACCTGGGGAATCACACCCGAGGCAGCGGAATTCCTGAAAAATATCTCACCATAGCCTGAGAGCGCATCCACCCCTTCCTGAATTCTTGCACCGCCTGAGTCATCGATTCCTACGAAGGGAGCGCCCGCTTTGAGTGCCAGGTCCATCACCTTGCAAATCTTTTTAGAGTGCATCTCTCCCAGGGTGCCCGCCCGTGAGGTAAAATCCTGAGAGAAGGCAAACACCGTCCTCCCCTCAACCAACCCATAGCCCACGATCACCCCATCAGAGGGAATCTCGGTCTTGGGCATATCAAAATTGACACAGCGGTGGCTCACAAACAAGTCCAACTCCTTAAAGGTCCCTGGATCAAACAAGAGAGTGAGCCTCTCCCGTGCCGTCAGTTTTTTCTGCTCATGCTGTTTTCCCACCGCCTTGGCGCCGCCCATCTCACGCAGTTTTGATTCCTTTTCCTGTAATGCTTTTATACTGTCTGTAATAATTCCCATACCC
>CAYYOQ010000145.1:0-6083 GCA_964473235.1 uncultured Thermodesulfobacteriota bacterium
TGCCTTCGCTCTATTTGATTATTATTAATCATGGTGATGAATATTTGTCTTGAATATTTAAAAAATATAAAATATATATAAAGAAATCTTTCTTGTGCCAGATTAATAAAACATGTCAAAAGAAGAATTAAAAAAGTATCAAACCATACTTAAAATCAATAATGCCATCATTAATCAAAGGACAAGGGATGGATTATTCCAAGAAATTACTAATGTATTGGAACCTGTCTTTCGCTTTGATCGAATCAGTATTCTGATCATCCAACCAGGTGAGGATAGCTGGTACTATTTTTCTCCCGCCAAAGGCGTTGCCATACCAGGCATACCGAGTGATAAGAAGCTCCCTATTACCAAAGGCATGATACCCTATAAAGCGATGAGTGGGAAGAAGACCGTAATTGTTGATCTCACCAAGGAGCCACCGATTCCTGAGGTGAAATCACTGACTGAGGTAGGGTTGAACTGGATGATATGTACCCCTCTCATCAACAGAGGTGAGGTAATAGGCTCTGTGCAGTTCTCCTATAAAAAAAGCTTTCCCCTCACCAAATGTGAAATTGATCTCCTTGAAAAGGTTTCGCAGCAGCTTGCCCTTGCCATTGATAACATGCTGGCGTATGAAAAATTGGAAGGCATCAAAGAAAAGCTCGCAGAAGAGAAGTCATATCTTGAAAAAAAAATAGATTCACTGGTAGAACCTGAGGATATTATCTACGCGAGCCCTTTAATGAGCCATCTGGTAGACGATATCAAAAATGTAGCGCTCACCGACACCACCGTCTTAATCACCGGTGAAACGGGAACAGGCAAGGACCTCATTGCAAAAAATATCCATAAAATGAGCACGCGAAGCCATAACATCTTTATCAAGGTAAATTGTGCAGCCTTAGTCCCCACCTTAATCGAGAGTGAACTTTTTGGACATGAAAAAGGTGCCTTTACCGGTGCTGCCTCTAGAAAGATAGGTCGATTTGAAATAGCCAACGATAGTACTCTCTTTCTGGATGAGATCAGTGAACTTCCTTTAAATACCCAGGCAAAGCTCCTCCAAGTATTGCAGGATAGAAAATTTGAAAGAGTGGGTGGCTCAAAAACACTGAGCACCAACGTAAGAATTATTGCGGCAAGCAATCAAGACCTTGGCAAATTGGTGAAAGAGAAGAAGTTCCGAGACGACCTCTACTATCGATTAAGCACATTCCCCATTCATGTACCTGCCCTCCGTGAACGTAAAGAAGACATACCTCTTTTAGTTGATCACTTTGTTAAAAAATTATGTTCCATACTAAATCGAATGCCTCCCCACTTCGATAATGAAGCAATAGATGCCCTCATGCGCTACCAATGGCTGGGTAATATAAGGGAGCTAGAAAATTTTATTGAAAGGATAATAATTTTGAAGTCACGTCAGATGGTGTCTGAAAAGGACGTGAAAGCCATTCTTAGTGTCTCCTTTGAATATGAAAAAGATGTTTTAACTTTAGAAGAAGCAGAAAAGAGACATATCGAATCTATGTTAAGAAAAACCAAAGGGGTAGTAAGCGGGCAAAAGGGAGCAGCTCGTTTGCTGGGAGTGAAAAGACCAACGCTTCAGTATAGACTGAAAAAATTAGGGATCAATCCACACGATTATAAATAACGCGTGTTGCTGTATACTTTCTAATTTCCCATTCACAATCACTTGCACTTTTCCACCCAGTTTTCCTTCCAGGAGCAAGTATAAAATTTATTTTCTTGACACATAAATTCAATACTCTTATAATACTACAATAATACTACAATAATATTATTAATATCATGGGAGGTGCCTGTCGTGGGAGAAGAATTAAGAACTATCATCCTACCCCTTGACCTTTTTGAAAAAATTGAAAAAAAGATTAAAAATTCAAATTATACCTCTGTCTCAAGCTTTGTAGAGGAAGTGGTGCGCGAAGTACTCGCTGCAGAAGAGATGGAGGTAGCATCAGTTAGTAAAGAAAAGCGGGCGATGATCAGGAAAAAACTTAAAGGACTTGGTTATTTAGAATGAATGAAGATTAATAAAAATTAGTTAAGGGGCACTTTATGAAAAGGCAAATCTTATTGATCATCTTACTATGTGGTGTCATTATTCCCGGTTGTAGTAAAAAACAGAAGTCCGAGGGACTCCTCACCATCCGCGCGGGCTATTTCCCCGATATCGTCCACTCCCAGGTGATGGTCGGAAAGGCGCAAGGAACCTTTGAGCACACACTCGGGCCAAATGTTAAAATAGATTGGAAAGTATTTAATGCAGGGCCCTCTGCCATCGAAGCGCTCTTCGCTGGAGAGCTTGATCTTACCTATATCGGCCCTAACCCTGCTATTAATGGTTACCTAAAATCACAAGGGGAGGCATTAAGAATTGTGTGTGGTGCAGCCAGTGGCGGTGCAGGGCTCGTGGTAAGAAAAGATGCAGGAATCAGTGAAATAAATGATTTTCACGGAAAAAAAATAGCAACCCCCCAACTGGGCAATACCCAAGATGTTGCTTGTCGGGGTTGGCTCAAAGAAAATGGGTTTGAGACCACGGAAAAAGGGGGGGACGTTCAAGTGATCCCCATGAAAAATCCCGACCAGCTCACCCTTTTTCTTAAAAAAGAGATTGATGCCGCATGGACCAAAGAACCATGGGTAGCGAGGTTGCTCATCGAAGGCAATGGAACGCTCTTCCTCGATGAAAGGAACCTTTGGCCAGAGGGAAAGTTTGTTACCGCTCATCTCATCGTGAGTAGCCGTTTTTTAAAAGAGCATCGTGAACTGGTCACACAGTGGATACGCGCACATGTGCAGCTCACAGAGTGGATCACGCAACACCCTGCTGAGGCAAAAGAACTCGTCAATCTCGACATACAAAATATCACCGGGAAGGCCATCCCGCGGAACGTATTAGATGATGCCTTCTCAAGAACCACCATCACCTACGATCCGATTAAAAGTTCTCTTTTTAAATCCGCCCAGTGGGCCTATGAAGCTGGTTTCTTGGGGGACCAAAAACCTGACCTTTCCTCCATCTATGATCTCTCCCTCCTCAACGAAGTGTTAAAAGAATTAAACCGAGAACCAGTACTTTAGTAGTAGAAATAAAATTACTACCCATGAAACTCCAACTAAAAAGTGTATCGAAAACTTTCTATTCAAGGAATCTAGAGGTCACCGCCTTAGAAGATATTTCTTTCGAGGTGGCAGAGGGGGAATTTCTATGCATCATTGGGCCCTCAGGGTGTGGGAAATCCACCTTGCTCAATATTATCGCGGGATTGGAGAAGCCGGACCGGGGAGAAGTGCTGATTGATGGCCAGATAATTAACAGGCCAGGTCCTGATCGGGTGGTAATGTTTCAGGATGATGCCCTCTTTCCCTGGCTAAATGTTCTTGACAATATCGAATTTGGCATGAAAATGAAAAATACCCCTAAAGACAAGAGGCGTGCTCTTGCCTTAGAATTTCTGCGCATGGTTCATTTATCTACCTTCAAACACTCTTTCGTCCATGAGCTTTCCGGAGGGATGAAACAGCGGGTGGCACTTGCCCGGGCACTGGCTATCAACCCTCGCCTTCTCCTCATGGATGAACCTTTTGGGTCACTCGACGCACAAACCAGGGAGATTTTACAGGCAGATCTGCAGGAAATCTGGGCGCTCACAGAAAAAACCATCATCTTTATAACCCACAACGTCCGTGAGGCTGTGTGCTTAGGAGATAGAGTCTTGGTATGCAGTGCACGTCCTGGAAGGATTAAAAAGGAAATAAAGATAGAATTACCGAGGCCGAGAAAGCTCGGAAGCCTAGAATTAATAAAAGTTTCCAACGTCATCATGCAAGAATTAAGAAGCGAGATCGAAACGGTACTGAGAGAGGAATTGCGGGATGAATAGAGCTATTAGAATTATAGTATGTTATAGCTTCCTCGTGGCCATTTGGGAAGGAATTTTTAGATTACACCTCTGGCCAGAATATCTCTTCCCCTCTCCCCTTGATGTACTTAAAACCATCGCCATCGGTTTTTATGATACGAGTTTCCTTATCGGGATTGGCATAAGTATGAAGAGGATTTTTATTGGGTTTAGCATCTCTCTGGTCATAGGAGTGGCAACTGGTTTTCTCATTGGGAGTGTGAAGATACTCGATGAAACCATAGGACCCCTCTTGCTGGGTTTGAGAACGCTTCCCAGTATCTGCTGGTTGCCTTTGGGGTTACTCTGGTTCGGACTAAATGAAAACGCCATCTTCTTCGTAGTCATTATGGGTGCTACCTTTTCCATTACCTTGGCAACTGACGATGGGGTAAAAAATATACCTCCTCTCTATCTTAAAGCTGCCTCCACTATGGGCGCCAGAGGAATTCGCAGGTACTGCTACGTGATCTTCCCCGCCGCACTTCCCTCCATTATTACTGGTATGAAATTAGGATGGTCTTTTGCCTGGCGGTCGCTGATGGCAGGAGAGATGCTCTTCCTGAGCTTAGGACTTGGTCAGCTCTTAATGGTGGGGCGTGAACTCAATGACATAAAAAGGGTTATGGCGGTGATGATAGTAATCGTTGCGCTGGGAGTTATTACTGATACACAAATTTTTGGCTGGCTTGAGAAAAAAATTAGGCTGAGGTGGGGCCTTGTCACCTTTCAGGGATAAAGCTCACCCCTGTGGAATCTTTCAAATTCCTCAATTCTTCTAAAGTGAAAGTTTTCAACAACGTTATATTACAAAGCATCCTGATGTTACACCCCCAAGAATAACATAGAAAAAAATAATTTACTAGATTATTAAAAAAGAAACTCCTGTCCCTCTATCCAGATACCCTGTCAAGTCCCTCCTCTCATTTTGTTGGCACTACATTTTTACCCTCTTAAAAAATAAGTTTTATGTTAAGTGGAATTTCAAACAGTTATGGCCCTTTATGCCTGTTTTTTATCAGCAAACTGTCGAAGATGAGTCAAAATCAATTGCAAGCCATGGTAAAGTTGTCATTCCATTGTTTGATTTACCTTATGAAGAAAAATTTATACAGATTTGTGGAGGGAAGAGTGGGAGAGGGAGTTTAATTATAAGAAGGAGAAATTTTAGTCAAACATATTTGAAATTTTACAGGTCTTGATTAGTGACCTGGGGGGATTTTCGACGCCACAACAATATATTCATTGGCTTTGGTCACGACCCCGTGGCTTACGTATTATCAAAAAGACAGGCAGTTTCCAGAGCCTTCGACAAAGGGGAATGTAATGGGGTCTGGAACTGCACAATTCGCAAGGCACCTGCCGTTCTACCGATGCTTCAGCAATTTGGGTTGTGGCTCAGAAAATCTCCCCAGGTCACTGAAATACTCAGATTACTAAGGGCCTAAACACATCTTCTAGAAAGGAATTATTCAGAATCAAATCAATTTCCTTATCCAACTTTCTTTCCCTGCCCTTTTGGCGAAACTTACGATCCCAATCCAGATTCCTATCGCTGCTGCGTATTGAAAAACATTGTTGAAGAAATTGCAGAGCCAGGAAAACATCATGCTTTTAGTTTGGGTATAGGTAACAATCTGAGCAAGCTTTGCCCCCTTTTGTACAAACACAGGATAATTCTGGTAAACTTCAGCAGTTAACACAATTATTAGGTAAAATACTTGAAACAAAAACAGAAGGATCAATCCCATCATCACCATTATAACCCTATCTAAAACAGATACTCCTGATGTAGCAAGGATTAGAGGGATGGTGATAAAGATGCCAAGTGTAATTGAGATTGGTAAAAAACGGAGCGTGGCGTTTTCTAATCGGCAGACAAATTTACCATCAACTATACTTGGATTGGTGAAAGGTATAAAACCAGACAGATTGCTTACTTTAATAGTGAAAAACCAGAGGAGTGTCTCATAGTAGGTGTGAAATAAATACCAAACAACAAAAATGGCAGCATTGAAGAGAACGAACCTCAAGAGAAATTTTAAAAGGCTATTGAGCAGGGACACTTCTGACCCACTTTCCAACCCAGAACAGCCAAAACATTGCCACCATGACAATGAAGATGCTCTGTGAGACATAGATATGGGTCTCCTCAAAGAACTGTGGAGA
>CAYYOQ010000146.1:0-6078 GCA_964473235.1 uncultured Thermodesulfobacteriota bacterium
GAGGTGAAACAGATGTTTAAGGATCTGGGGTTAACCCAGCTATTCACACGACCTCAAAGAAAATAGGGACAGCGCCTATTTATCAGAAGTTTTACGTTAAAAAGTCACGTCCCGTGTTCCCTTAAACTAAAAAACCTCACCCTCTCAGAGTTTTTATCTGAGCAAAGGTGAGGCTTTATGTAATTTTGATTTCATGCAAGTGCCGGGGGCAATATTATTTGTTGGTGAAGAAATTATATATAAAAAGACCAATCCAGCAATCTATTTTTCAAACAAGTTCAGCAATGTTCTGCGAGAAATAAATCGTAATTACTCTTATGCCCGCTGCTACTGACAGAACGGTATAGTTGATTTACACCTTAAAATTTCAGTGATTCTTTTAGATAAAAGGAGAAAGGAGGGAGCTACGGGTGGGGCGGGTTATATTAGCTGGCAAGCGGGTGATCTGTCAGGCCTCTTGCATTACTCTTTATCATTAAATGGCAAGGCTAATTGTTCTGCTGATGGTCTATATTCTTTCCCCCGATACACCAGCCGTTTCACCTGGAGTGTGCCTTTTGGTTTAAAAAGATCTTCAGGTACGATCATCTTACCATCCCACATCTTCAAACCGAGAATTTCATAAGCACCTTGGAGCATTCGTCCTGCTGAACCTGTATACCAGCTCCATCCGCCCCGACCTTCATGGCTAGGGCCATGGTAGACATCGGCAGGCTGCTGGTGAGGAGGTAGACCGTACTTAGTGATTTCCTCCGGTGTTGAATGGTTAAGGGGTGAGATCTTGCACCATACTTCCATAGCTTTTGCCCGGTAACGGTCTGCACATTCCCGATCACCAGCAGCTTCAGCCATCACTGCCAACTGGATAAGCGCATCAACCAGCCATGAGACTCCGTGGGAATACTGCCCTCCATTTTCACGCACTCCGGGCGGATAGTCAGCGAGCTTACCCGGAAAGGGATTAGAGGTATCGCTAAATGGTGGGGAGAGCAGAAGCATTATATGCTCCTTTTCAAGCACCTTAAGCCCTTCCTCAACTGCTTGTGCTCCACGCTCGAAGTGTACAGCACCCGAAATCACCGGCCAGGCGGAGATGAGCGCATCGGCAAAAACCATTTCCTGCCCGTCATCAGTAATTGCCCGAACATACCGTTCGCCGCGCCACATTTTATCAAGAGCATCCTTGAGCCGTGCAGCCTTTTCAAGATAGTGCCCTTTACGGGCATCACCTTCTTTCAGTTCTATAAGCTCTGCAAAATGAATGAGAATGTCATACATGAAGAATCCAAGCCAGACGCTCTCGCCCCTGCCTTGCGAACCTACCAGGTTGAGTGCGTCATTCCAGTCTCCTGTCCCGATCAGGGGAAGGCCATGCGGCCCCGTTCGTCGTAGAGAGAAATCGATTGCCCTCAGGCAATGCCTGTAGAGCGTAACTTCATCTCGTGAGGGGCGCGGAGCAAATAAGATTCCCTCCATACCCCGTGGTATCCTCTTCCCTTCTAGAAACGGTACCCGTTCATCCAGGATGGTCTGATCACCCGTTGCCTGTACATAGTGATACACAAGGTAGGGAAGCCATAGGTGCGGATCAGAAGCGCGGTTTCGGGTACCCAAGCCAGTTTTTCCTTCCCAGCTTTGGTGCCACCATTGCATCACATCACCTTCAAAGAACTGCTGCGCGCTGTGCAAAAGGATTTGCGTGCGCGCAATCAATGGATAGGTGATGAGAAACGGAAGCACATCTTGCAACTGATCCCGGAAACCATAGCCACCACCTCGCTGATTCGGCCCCGTCCTGCCCCACAGATGGGAAGCCAGCACTTGATAGGGCAGCCAGTCGTTCACCATCCGGTCAAAGGCTGGATTATTAGTCTCGATACGCAGAGTCGAGAGCATCTCTTGCCACCAACCTTTGGTCTTTTGCAAGGTATGCCCTGCAGAACGTACGTCCCTATACCTGAGTATAATATCAGCAGCATGCTGCCTATCCTCAACCTGACCCACCACCACGCTCACGGTCTCTTCTCCACCAGCAGGAACCGTAATAGTTCCCACAAAGGCTGCGACCCGGTATCCATCATCAGGCTGGCTGAGGTCTGGAACGCCACACTCCACCATCAAGGGGTTAGTGAGGTCTCTATCCGTACCTCCCACGAATCTGGAGCGCACTGTTTCGTATGCGTCAACCGGAAGGTTCATGGCTACAAAGGCCCACCCTTTTTGAAAATCATTCTGGGGGTTAGAGAAGAAGAGGGTTTGCCGCACCTCATCGTAGTGCGTCTGTATTCTTCCCCTGGTATCCCTCGGAACCTCACCTAGCATGATCTGGAAATAAGGAACTACCCGGTAGGTCACTGGTGAAGCAGTGAGATTCCGAATGGTGAGCAACCTCACCTCTGCAGGCTTGTCAGGAAGTACAAAAACGGTCAACTCCATCTCCATGCCTTTACCTTTCTTCCGAAAGGTAGCGTAACCCCTCCCATAGGTAACTTCGCAGGACTCACTATTTTTGTTGAACGGTATAAAGGTCGGTCCGTCTACTTCACCGGTAGACATATTCATCAGATAGAGCACCTGGCCAGGAACCTGAATCGGTACAGAGTTCACCGTAAACGGCGTGAGACCATTCTGCTGGGAGTTACCCATGAATGAATAGATGTTACCCTCATCAGTTACCACAGACCCGTATCCAAGCTCATTGGCGAGGAGGTGAGCCCAGGGCCGTAAAGTACTATTACCTCGAAGGTGCAGCTCCGTTCCATCCTGGGAAAAGCTAAAGAGTGGAGTAGTGACAGCGGGCAAAGCTTGAGGAGTAGCGTTTCCCCTGTTCCTGCCATCGCATAAAAGGGAAGCATTAAAACCATGGAGTGTACGCTGCCGTGTGAAAGCAGATCGTATCTCCTGTCCATCTTCCCGGGGAAGCCCAAGGTAGTCCTGAATCATGCGTACTGCCTGCCCTTCACTCCTGGCATAGCCGTCGACGAACAGTATTTCTGTGGAACCATTCGGTGCAAGCACCGCCTTAAGCCGCAGGCTGGCAATGGGATCAAAGGTGTAGAGGAGCCCCTCATGCTCAGGGCTCCTCAGCTCCTTTTCCAATCCCTGAGGCATATGCAGGGTCTGGTGGCCCAGGAAGAAAGGTCGCGAATCTTCATACCCGATGAGCTTCACCGAACCATCAGCGCTCTCCTTAACCGCATGAAAGCCAACTTCTGGTGATGCCCGCCTCCTCAACGGATTCTTGTGGTTATCTTTCAGCTGCCGGTTGCGGGCAATAATCGCATTGAGCGACTTAATAAAACAGGTGCCGATGTGAATACTATTATAGTCCGGATGCCGCAGGTGCGCGTCCGGTGCATTCAGGGTAAACTCCCGGTAACTGGTTAACTCGATGGTCCGGGTTCGATCTTCTAAATTTTTAAGATTGATCCTCCATACTTCCACCGGATCATGCTCGTCTAACCGAACCGTTGCGTAAGCCCTGATGCCACCGTAGGTGTTAATTATCTCGAGAGAAAGGCGATCAGGCCGGGTAACGGTGTAATCTTCACCTGAACGCCGCGTGGGTTGATAGCACAGCGACCAGATACGTTCAGTACTATCCTGGGGCTTCCCCTTATCTGCAAGATAGAAAAATTTTCCGCACAACTGGAGTGGATCATCGGCACGCCGGGTAATATCAAGTTCTGCCCCCTTCCTGAGCAGACTAAAAACCCTGCTCCACCCCCTGCCATCTGACATAAGCGCAAAAGTATAGACACCATTGCTGAGCACAAAAGTTTTGTCATCTGGAATTTTTCCCATCTGCTCCAGATGTCCCCAGCTCGGCTGCTTACGGTTCTCCTGCACGCGGGAGCGCAGTTGTCGGATACACCACACTATACCCACTACCAGCGCAACGGTAATAAACCCTGTTAAAACTATAAGAGGGGAGAGCACCTCCCGTCCCGTAGAACCGCCAAGCGCTTCTGCCTGGCTCCACGCATAATTCCACTCAGCACCCCGGGGAATATAGAAGGGAATAATCAGTGGTGCCCAGGTTGCAAAACGCCTAAGTCCATGGGGAATGGCACGGGTTCGCCCTGAATGGCCGATGAAGCGCGCAGTTTTTTCATCGAGCAGATCAACTCCCACAAACGAAAGGTTGACCAGCGTAGCCACGCGTAAGCCCATGTGATCAAGCCAGATAAAGATGCGTAACCAGTCGTAAGCCAAAAGGTTGATGAATGTCTGTAGGCTCCATGCGCGAAACGCTTCAGGACTTAAGGTCCAGCTCTTGAACGTGGCAACCGCCGCTCGAATGGCACCGTCCTGATTGTACCAGGTGGGAACCGGTGACATTCTTAAAAAGGAATAGATAACCGGAGCCATCCATAAACCCCAACGCTGTACGCGAATGGCCTGTTCAACGATTTCTACCACACCCCGCCTGGTAAACAACCGTTTAAGCGGTATGGTGCTGCGCTCTACCAAAGCCGTCAGCACCATCAAGTTAATGCTAAACAGCGGTGCGGCTATTGACCAGTTGATCACACCGGATAATGCTTCGTTATAAAGGAGCCTGACCCCACCAGTGACCGTGCCCAGATTCATTGCGCCCCATTTAGAGAACAGGGGATAGATGATGTACTCTTCAGGTACTTTACCACTCATAGGATAATAAATGGCAGCATAGTGTTTGAACTTGCTTATCACCACCTCAACCTGTATCCCATCACTATACCAGGCCAATGCCCCCCCTGCCACACCGCCAAGGAGTGCTTTCACACCATAGACCTTCCAGGCTTGTAACCTGATTCTTCTGCGGCGCACCACAATGTCCAGTGTATCTCGCACCAGGTCCACACCCGCAAACGCCACAGCGCCCATAGCCAAGCCATAGCAGAATCTTTCCGGGCCACCTGATCCAAGCATCTTTTCACGCAGGGCATAGGCAACACCTGCCCCGACTACCGCACCGCGTAGGTAATAGAGATAATCAGTATAGCTGTACAAAAGTCTCTTGAAAAAGGGTGTGCTGCCATCAAAGCTTTCGACTATGGTCTTGAAGAGCGGGAATACTATGCTGCCGATAAGACACGCGCTGATGAAGGGATAGCTGGTGAGGACCGAGATGGCTGTCGGAATGGCAAATATACTGGCAGCAACCAGAATGATTGCCATAAAGATACCGCTGTAGATCGAACCCTTGACAAAACCACCTGCATAGTGGGATGAACCCCAATACCATGTCGGTTCCTTTCCGTGTAGTGCATCCATGAATAAACCCGTGAGAAGATAGGTCTGTGCCCACAGCCCGGCAAGCGAGAGCACTGCAAAGGTGAGCACTGACAGTAATTGCGGAATTTTTGGCAACGCAGCTACCGTGGCACCAGAGCCCCACCCGGCAATGGAGGGTGTAAGCACTGCGTATAGGGCACTACCGATGAGCAAGGCATGCACTCGTACATCACTGATCAGCCGTGCCGCAATCAGGAGAGAGATCAAGGCAGCGATGATTTCATTGATTCCGATGAGGACAACCGCCTTACTCGCCATATGTAGTAACGCGTTCGTACTCACACCGAAAGTCAAGTCACGGCCAAGGTGCGGTACGAGGGCTGGTGACCCCAAAAGCAGCAGCGCGTTAAAAAGATAGGGGACCAAAGCGATACAACTGCCCGCGATAAGCGAGAGGTGGTGACCGGATGTTGCCAGTGAGTAGGTAACTGAGGCAAGATAGATGATGATGCCTAGTGCTGCCGCGGCATCAGTCATGCTCAGAAGATCATACCCTGAGGTCGGGGCCTGCCACACCTTCATACCGGTATCTGCCGAGGCCGCTAATATCCCTACGACAAGTGCATCCTGAAAAAATTCCCGAAGGCTGAGATGGCAACGGGTGAATCCGTATTTAAGAATTTCAACCGCAGTCACCGCCAATAGGCCAGCTACTAAAGCGCTTTCTATTGTCCCTTCCCTATGGGCAGCAATGCCGGTAGCAGCAATAACACAGATCCCGACCACGAAGGGTATCACTAAAGTCAATTGAACTTTATGGTTGACGGTACTATTGTTGCAATTCACCTTTCCCTCTGG
>CAYYOQ010000147.1:0-6072 GCA_964473235.1 uncultured Thermodesulfobacteriota bacterium
AAAATCTCTAAAAGTTCTTTACTGAGTGCCATAAAGTTCTCCTTTCAAAAACACCACTTTTAAAAAAACTGGATAGGAGCACTATCCAATTATGAGGTACACCACTTCCACTGTTTAGCGAGTCCTGTTTCCAAACGGACTTTGGGCGTGTAACCAAGATACTTTCTCGCTTTGCCGGTATCAGCTAAGGTGTGTTTCACATCGCCCTTCTCAGCATTCTGGTACACCCTACGAGCAGTTTTCCCGGTAATGTTCTGAATAGTCTCTAACACCTCATTCACCGAAACCCTCGAACCTCCGCCAATATTGAATACTTCTCCCACCATATCACTCTTCATTGCAAGGATGTTACCCTCCACCGCATCTGAGATAAAGGTAAAATCTCTGGTCTGTTCACCACTACCATACACTTTAATGGTTTCATTACCCAGCACCGAGGTAAAGAACCGGTGAAATGCCATGTCAGGTCTCTGCCGGGGACCATAGACGGTGAAATAGCGAAGAGAGATGATGGGAACAGTAAAATTCTTCCAGTACGCATAGCAGAGATGTTCACCTGCTAACTTGGTTACCCCATAGGGAGAAATAGGTTTTAGCATACTTTGCTCTCTCAGAGGGAGCTCCTCAGCATCACCGTACACAGAAGAAGAAGAGGCATACACAAACTTCTTTATGCGTATCCCCCTGCACGCCTCGAGCAATCTCTGGGTAGCCAGTATATTATGAGAAGTATACTCCTCAAATTGAGCACCCCAGCTTGACCGCACGCCTGCCTGAGCAGCCTGGTGAAATACGTACTCAACATCCTGTAAACGCCCTTCAAGATCTGCCTCAAGGAGGTTATGCTCACAAAAGATAAAGTGCGGTTTAGGTAACAGACGCTCAATATTCTTTTCTTTTATGGATCGGGCATAATAGTTGGTAAAACAGTCGATCCCTACCACCTCATGCCCTTCAGCAATGAGTCTCTCAGCAAGATGAGAACCTATAAATCCTGCCACCCCGGTAACCAATGATCGCCTCACTGTCCCCTCCCTTCTCTTATGCTCCTCTTCCCTCTCCTACGCAACTGCACATCTACCGCCTCTAGCACCTCATCTACCGTAATCCCCTTCATACAGGTTTTACTCTCACATGCTCTTTTAAAGCAGGGGCTGCAAGAGAGAGGTGATGCTATCACCTGTGCACTGCTTCCGTAGGGACCTGTTCTCCAGGATGCAGTGGGGCCGAAAAGCGCAACCAGGGGTGTACCCATAGCAGAGGCAAGATGCATGGGACCTGAATCCACAGTAACCAATAGGTCGGAGAGACTCAAAAGGTAGGCAAGCTGGGTAAGACTGGTTTTTCCTGAGGCATTAACTGCGGGATGTCCTACCCTCGAGATAATGGTCTCAACGGCGGTATGGTCATCACTACTACCGGTAAAAATAAGCTGCGCATCATAGCGTGCAATGAGTTTGCCAGAAAGTTCTGCCACTTTCATCGGTTCCCACTCTTTTGTACTCCACCCCGCCTGCGTGTGGAGTACCACCAATGGTTTTGAGGAAGAAATGTCATGAGCCGCAAGCAAGCGCTGGACCTGCTCTTTATCCTCCTCACTTATAAAAATGGGGGAGCGCACCTCCATGGCTTCTGCGCCCACATATCGTGCGAGGTTCACATTCTTTTCTACTGCATGGTGGCGAGAAGATAAAGGGGGCACTCTCTCATTAAGGAATAACGCACTCATCTCTCTCGTGCTATCGTAACCTATTTTCCTCTCCCCCCTTGCTAACCACACCAGTATACCGCTCTTCAATAACCCCTGAAAATCTATGATTACATTATAGCGCTGGGATCTTAGTTCCTCAATAAAATGTTTCATTTCCTTTGCGCTAGAGTACCAGAAAGAAGGATGCTTAAAATTATTAATCCACTTTTTCCTTTTAGAGACAATTATCTTTTTGAGATAGGGATGATCCTTGAGTATCCCTGATGCCTTTTCCTCAACTAACCAGCTTATGTTACTCTCAGGAAATCGCTGGTGCAGGGCATCGAGCGCAGGAAGGGTATGGATGACATCACCGATGGCACTCAGTTTTATGATAAGTATTTCCATGGGGTTTCAGGCACCAAGATCACTTGCTATCCACCTGGCTGCATCATAAAGGTCAATGGCAACGTAGGCAGGTTGCGGCAGGGCACCACCGTGTATCTTTTTAAGCTCTTCTGGTCCATATCCAGTTAACACTAATACTGCCTTGGCACCTACTCGGTGTGCAAGCTCGATGTCGGTCACTTTATCTCCTACCAGATAAGAGGCAGCCAGGTCTATATCATGTTTTTGTGATGCCTGCTCGAGCAATCCGGTAGCAGGCTTCCTGCACTCACACACCTTGCAGTAGAACTTAACTACCCCTTCAGGGTAGTGAGGACAATAGTAGATAGCATCAAGGTAGGCTCCCTGTTCTGAGAGAAGTGATTCCATTTTTTTATGAACTTTTTTTACCAGCGCTTCGGTAAAATATCCTCTCGCCACACCAGACTGGTTGGTAACCATAATCACCTTTAAGCCATGCTCATTCATCAATTTTATCGCCTCTGCAGAGTGTGGCATAAGGTGGAACTGATTCAGATCCCTAATGTATCCGACCTCTTCGCTGATAGTGCCATCCCTGTCGACAAATACTGCACGTTTCACTTGAGCTGCCTCACTTACTGTGCCCAAATACTCTGGTAAATATTTTATCGAGGTGTCTCAGATAGTACTTTACATTACAGCTCCGCTCAATCTCCTTGGTGGTCAGATACTTCTTGACCGTAGTATCTTTGAGGATAGCCTTGGTAAAATCAATTCCCTCATCCCAGGTTCTATGAGCTACTTTCTGTACTATCTGGTAGGCACCTTCCCTACTTAGACCTTTTTTAACCAGTGAGAGCATGACCGATTGGGAGTAAAAGACACCCTTGGTGAGCTCTAGGTTGGCTTCCATCTGTTGAGGATAAACTACCAGCTGCTCCACCAAAGAAGTAAAGCGATGCAGCATAAAATCAAGCAGAATAGTGCTGTCCGGTCCTATCACCCTCTCCACCGAACTATGACTTATATCTCTCTCGTGCCAGAGGGGAATATCCTCTAACGCTGCCAGTGCATGAGCACGCACTATCCGGGCAAGACCGGAGATATTCTCCGAAAGTATGGGATTCCGCTTGTGAGGCATGGCCGATGATCCCTTCTGACCTTTTGAAAAGAACTCTTCTGTCTCCCTTACCTCAGTTCTTTGCAAAAGCCTGATCTCCTGCGCAAAAGTGTCAAGACAGCTGGCGATAATCGCCAGCGTGGTAAAAAACTCCGCATGTCGATCCCGCTGAATAATCTGAGTTGAGATGGGTTCCGGCTTCAATCCCAATTTGTTGCACACATACTCTTCTACAAAAGGGGGTACGTGGGCAAAGGTTCCTACTGCTCCGGAAATTTTCCCATAGCTGATTACCTCCTTGGCTCTCTGCATCCGCTCCAGGTTTCTCTTCATCTCTTCGTACCAGAGCGCCATTTTGAAGCCAAAGGTAATAGGCTCTGCGTGAATACCATGGGTCCTGCCCATCATTACCGTCCTCTTGTAACGAAACGCCTTCTCTTTCAACACCGAAAGTAGCCGTTCTATATCCTTGATGATGAGATCTGAACTCTCCTTAAGCTGAAGCGCAAATGAGGTGTCGAGAATGTCTGATGAGGTAAGACCCAGGTGAATATAGCGGGCATCCTCACCTACACCCTCAGCCATACAGGTGAGAAAGGCAATGACATCATGCTTAACCTCTCGCTCAATCTCATCGACGCGCTCTATGGTGAAGGAAGCCTTCTTTTGTATATTCTTAAGTGACGCATCAGGAATTTCCCCTAATTGATTGAGCGCTTCGCACACCAGCATTTCTATCTCACACCACTTCCTAAGCCGATTTTCCGGCTCCCAAATCTTACCCATTTCTTTTCTGGTATAACGTGGTATCATAGTATCTACTCCCTACAGATTTTTACCTCAACCGATTTAAGGGTAAAACTACTTCATTTCAATTTGAGTTGCGGGTTGCGTGTTTCGGGTTTTAGTAGCTTGAAAGCTTGCTAGCTTGCAGGCTTTCAAGCGATTTATTGCAATGGCTGACAACTTATCGCTTACAGTTGAAACCAACTAATTCCTCAATTAATACCCTTCCTTGACCGCCTGCTCCCTCAGCACCCTTCGAAGCACCTTTCCTACAGGAGTTTTAGGCAGTTCCTCCCGAAATACAACCTTTTTGGGAACTTTAAACTTTGCCAGGCGTTCTTTACAAAATCCCAGTAACTCCTCCTGGCTCGCCTTCTCTCCCTCTCTTAATACCACATAGAGCACCACCCTCTCCCCTCGCAGCCGATCGGGCACTCCCACGGCAGCAGCATCAAAAACCTTAGGGTGGGCTACCACTACCTCATCAATCTCATTGGGATAAATATTGAACCCTTCAGAAATAATCATGTCCTTTTTCCGGTCGATAATATAAAAGTACCCATCTTCATCAATCCGGGCAATATCACCGGTATAGAGCCATCCATCCCTTAAGGTGAGAGCTGTTTCGGATGGCATATTCCAGTACTCCTTCATCACCTGGGGTCCCTTAATACAAAGCTCTCCCGCCTCTCCCAAAGCTACCTCTCTTCCCCCATCCTCTATATCAACAATTTTACAATCAGTGTCCGCGAGGGGAAGGCCAATACTTCCAACCTTTCTTGCCCTATGGATAGGATTCGAGTGGGTAACGGGTGAGGCTTCCGTTAAGCCATATCCCTCGAGAATGATCCCACCGGTGAGTTTTTCAAATTGTTCAATGACGGGAATGGGAAGGGGAGCAGAACCTGACACACAGTAATTAACCGAAGAGAGATTCCACTTCTTAATATCCCGATAATTATTCAGCGCCGCATAGAGTACCGGTATGCCAGGAAAGAACGTGACACGGTAATCCTGAATGGCTTTCAGTACGTCCTTTGCTACGAAGCGGGGAATCAGCACCATACAGTTTCCGGTAGCAATGGAGAGATTCATGCATACTGCCAGCCCATAGGTGTGAAAAAGGGGAAGTATGGTGAGAATTACTTCCTCCCCTTTTTTAATACTATAGTACCATCCACCTATCTGAACAGTATTAGACACAATATTCCTGTGGGTTAATACCGCACCTTTTGAAATACCCGTAGTACCCCCACTGTACTGGAGGATTGCACTATCCTCAGGGAAAATAGTAACGGGAGGAGGAGCCGTGGAAGCGTCTGAAATTAAATCTTTGAAACTCACTATGCCCGCACCCTTCCCTATCTTCACCTTGTGGTCACTTCTCATCTGCAGGAGAGGATAGAGCATCTTTTTTAACGGTGGCAGATAATCCTTAATTGAGGTGATGATGATATGGGCACAGTGAGTCTGTTCCCTCATAGAAGAAACTTTAGGATAGAGAAGATCAAGGGTAAGCAAGGCCTTTGAACCAGCATTATTTATTTGATACACAATCTCTCTCTCCTGGTACAGGGGATTTGCGGGAACAGCAATGGCTCCTAATCTAAAAATGCTGTAGAAGGCTATCACCATCTGGGGGCAGTTAGGTAAAAGCAGGCTTACCCGGTCTCCCTTTCTAATGCCCAGGGCATGAAGCGCACTGGCAAATCTATCTACCAGGTTATCAAGCTCTTGGTAGGAAATACTATTGCCTCCAAAAACGAGTGCAGTATTTCTGGCATAGCGCTGTGCGCTCTTCCTGAGTATTTCATCAATACCCATACTGGGATACGTAAGGTGAGCAGGTACGGTATCGTTGTAGTGTTTCAGCCAGGGTTTTTCTTCCATCGCCCCTTTTTCTCCACAAATCATACACTTTCAGATTTTTAATATTAGAATTGTGTGTATAATTTGTCAAATGAAATGAGTAATTACTTAAGGAAACTTCTGTAGACAGTCTAAAAATCAGAATTCATTTGACCTCCTTCGTTTTATTGATATGATGTACCTATTTTCAACCATTCTCTCTTTATCCAGATGATAAAAAATTCAAAAAAATCTCATC
>CAYYOQ010000148.1:0-6051 GCA_964473235.1 uncultured Thermodesulfobacteriota bacterium
CCCTCAGGAAGCGGGGAAGATAAAGAGAAAGTATGGCATTGCTCAAAAGACATTACTTGAGTATGAGGATACCATCAAGAGTGCCCTGAGGGAGATAAAACAGGTTGAGGTTGAATCAATGCTTGGTGCTCTGGAACTGAAGGATGCGGTGAAAGCCATTGAGGTAGGTGAGCTCAAAGCCCGGCTCGCTAAGGATGAGATGATAAAAGCCAACTTAAGGCTGGTGGTAAGTTTGGCCAAGAGGTATACCAACCGGGGGCTGCATTTCCTGGATTTGATCCAGGAAGGGAATATAGGGCTTATGAAGGCGGTTGATAAGTTCGAGTATCAGAGAGGGTACAAGTTCAGTACTTATGCAACCTGGTGGATTCAGCAGGCGATTACCAGGGCCATCGCCGACCAATCGAGGATGATCAGGATTCCCGTCCACATGAATGAAACCATCAACAGGCTGATGAAAACCACACGCTACCTTACCCAGCATGGGGGGAGGAAGCCTACCTCGGAGGAAATAGCTCAGGAGTCCGGGTTTTCAGTGAGCAAAGTGGGAAAGATTTTTGAAATTGTCAAGGAGCCGGTCTCACTGGATGCCTCTCTGGGAGATGAGGAGGACACTAATTTAGCCAGTTTTGTTGAGGATAAAAAGATAGCTAATCCAGGTGAAGCTGCTATTAACCGCAGTTTACAGGAGCATACCCGGAAGGCACTCTCCACCTTGACTTCCAGGGAGGAGAAGGTGTTGAGGATGAGGTTTGGCATAGGAGAGCAATCCGATCACACGCTGGAAGAGGTGGGACAGGATTTCAACGTTACCAGGGAGAGGATCCGACAGATAGAGGCTAAGGCGTTGCAAAAGCTCATGCACCCGCTGAGGAGTAAAAGACTCAAATCATTTACTGAGAAGTAAAATAATTACCATGACTCGAAAGCCAGCAAGCGTACACGCACGCAAGCCCTCACGCCAACCGGCCAACAGGTTAACTGGCTAACAGGTAAACCAATTCCTTTATTCCCCAATTCAGAACCCGTTAATCTCAAGTTCAATATCAACTATCTAGTATCTAGTCCCAAATCAAGCAAATTAAAAAATAGGGCGCGGGTAATCGATGGTCAGGAGATATATGATTCTGTTGAGCAAAGTTGTTCACTATACTGAACCCAAGGACGCGGTAGGTAAAAGCCCTTATCAGGGAATAGGGGAGACTCGCGTGGGTTTATTCTTTCCTATATCCAATTCCTTTGATTCTTAAGATTTTCTTATTTACTTCGGTATGTGCTCCGAGGATTTCTTCAGCCAGCCACAACCGTGCTTCGATATGATCAGTCATGGTAGGAATTAGGTAGGTGCTTTCACCTTCAGCCAGCGCAGCAAAGGGTATGAGCTGATCTGCCAAGTGTCTATCGACCGTTGCCCCGGATTCTAAGTCTTCAATAAGATTTGTGGCTACCTTTCTTCCGATAAATTCGGAAGTCCTTCCCAAGGCACCTGCCATATCTGAGCCAAGCAGACACCCGGTGTCAGTTTTCACCCAGATGGCAAGTGACGCCCCTGCCTGGATAGAAGACCTCTGATAACTGGGTGAATCTCTCTGGTCATAGATAATTTCTATTTTTAAATCGTATCCTTTTTTCTTTAATGCTCGCGTGCATTCCTGAGCCATTCTCTCTGATACTTTTCGTTCTTTAAGCAGAGAAGAGAGAGCAATTCCTCTTATTTCTGTAACTTTTCCCTGGTTGACCATGGTGAATGGTTTCAGCTTGTCGCTTAAAGGGACAACGTTCATTTCAATTTGTCCACTTCCTTTGGGAACATAACCGGGCTGGATGATTTTTAACTCAACTGTTATTCCCATCTTTCTTAGAATGGATAGGGATACATAGTGTAGATGGTATACCGAGGGTGCAAAATCCTGAAAGAGACCGCCAGTGATTTTATAGGTAGAAGATCTCTCAGCGAAAAGGGCAAGAGGTAAAAGACTTAAAGCCATCATAGTGGTAGAGCCGGCGGTGCCGATATCCCAATTGAATTCTCCACCCTTTATTATTTCACCAGGCCTGAACCTTATTTCACTAGAACCAATTTTAGCTCCTTCCACCTGACCACTACAGATGTGAGCTGATGCCTCAATCCCTTTCAGATGCTGGGCTCTCAAACCCGGCTTTTCTCTTTTCGCTCTGATGTTCTTTAGGTGGAGTTCTTCCCCCATCAAAATGGACAAGGCTACCGCATCCCTCACAATGGTTCCTGAACCTGATTTTTGGCTGCCGTCTAGTTCCAGCATCTAAATCTCTCTTGGGAAATCCGAAATACGAATATCGAAATTCGAAACAAATCACAATGACCTAAATTCAAATGGCTGAAACTTTTGTTTTTAATTTTGAAGATTAGGATTTTGAGCTTGTGTGTGATTTGGTGCTTGAGATTTTGAGCTTCAGTTGTAAGATTCATTATACATCACTAACCAGTAAAAGGTAGTATAGAAAATAAAAAATCCATAGTTAACCTTCCCTGGTTAAGGAAAATCAACTATGGATTTTAAGTACGCTCGGAAGTTTAAATCCTTACGTAGATTGGAAGTACCTTACGCCAGTTTAACCTTGCAGGTTTCACCTGGTTTTATCTTGATCTTGATATCCCCCGCCTTTTTAGCAAAACCGTTCCAGGTAAGGGAGCACCACTTCTCGCATACATCCTTCCAGGTAATCACGTAGGTTCCCATACTCTTTTGTATTTGTTCCAATATTGCCTTGTAAGGGCAGGGGAAAGACCGCTCTCCTTCCTTGATGTTAATATGCTCATAGAGTTGGTAGGAGCAACAGGTTCTTTCGAAGATGCCCCAGAGGAAAATATCTTTTCCCAGTTTCGGTATTGCGCTCTTGATGTGTCTCTCAACGACAGGTCCCAGTACATAGACATAGTGGTCAGCGTGTTCCTTCTCCAATCCCTTCCTTACCGCAAAATCAAGGTTTCTTAAGTGAACCTTCACCAATGCATCATAAAACTTATGAGGGTAGGGCTCGGTATCATTGTATGTTTTGACCAGAACCTTGAGGGCGTCATCCAGATCATCCCTTTCAGAGAAAGTACCATCCATCCATGCTAGAGCAGCCTGGGGGATATTCATTAAGGTGAGTGAAGAGAGAAAGCTAAGACCCAGCGCTTTTTGAGCGAAACCCCTCCGTGTTATTTTCCCCTCTTGTTCCATAGAGGTTTTATTCTGTATAGTTGTTTCGTGGTGGTTGTTCATGTGAATCCTCCTTTGTGTGCTATCGATGCTTAAGCCAATGTAACTCTACATTCTTCTCCGGGTTGGATATTTATATTGATTCCTATTTCCTTGGCAAAACCTGACCAGGTGGGAATACACCATTTGTTACAGACATCTTCCCAATTGATGGTGAAGGTACCCAGCCATTTCTTACAATCTTCCAATTTCCCCTTATACGGACAGGGGAAAGAACGCTCCCCTGGCTTTACGTTAATCCTTTCAAAGAGCTGGTAGGAGCAAGTAGTTCCTTCAAACATACTGACGAGCCCCTTCTCTGCCCCTTCCTTTTCTACCAATTGTTTGATTCTTTTGAGGATGGGGCTCATAGTGGTGATGTAGTGTTCAACATACTCCTTTTCTACACCCTTCAGGATATAACACTCTAGAGCTTCTAATTGGGCTTTGGTAATGGTCTCATTAAATTTGTGCGGGTAAGGTCTAGTAGAATCGTAGGTCATAAAGAGAGACTTGAGCGCGTCATCCAGGTCATCGCGTTGCAGGACTTTGTTCTTTTTTATGGGTCCCAGATAGTCAAAGGTTTGTGCCATTGCGGGGAAGTTAAGCACGGTGAGTAAGGTGAGTGCACCTCCCCATTTGAACGTGTTTCTTCCGAAATCCCTTCTGCTGATTTGTGTCATAATTCTCCTCCCTTTTAGAGGTTAATAAAGTACTTTTAATTCGCACACACGTTCTGCTGAACATTAGCATACTAATCAAAACATATTTGTTTTATTATATGTCAAGGGGATTCGGAATATTTTATGGAATATTTTAAAGTCTTACGCACTGATAACTTATTTTTGTGTTGAGTAAGCGAGGTAATCGATTGTACCACTCCTATTCGGGGAATGCTCAATCCCAATGTACTTTCCGCATAATTAAACATTGTGTATACTATTTTTCATTGCTATAATGGAAAAAAGATTGTTTCAGTACCTATAACAGAAGACAGTGAGGAGGATGTGTATGAAACGATGGATGGTCTACCTCGGTGCCACAATTATTATGCTATGTTTCACCGTTTATTCCTGTTCCAGTGGAAGAGATTCAGAGCAGGAAAAAGGGGGGATTGAACAGCTCACCGATCAGATAGGTCAAGAGGCGGTAGAAGGTATCACCACGCCCATCAAGAAAGCGCGAGCCGTTGATGAGATGGCAACCCAGAGGGTGAAAAATATGGAAAACGTTGAGCATACAGAGTGAGATTGGTTACATAAGGATTGCGCGCACACTGTAGATAAAATTTCACTCATGAGAGAAGGAGGCAGGAGGGCATATGGAACGAACAGTTAAGATAGTGATTGTCTTGGTGGTACTGGGAATTGCGGGATATGTGGCCTACGACCAGATTGGAAAGTGGCATCAGAGGAGGCTCAATAGTGCCCTGGAGCAGGAGCAAAAGGAATGGCAAGGGAAAACAGCTCAGTTAGAGGAGAAACTGAAAGCTCTCCAGGAAGAGCTGGAGCAGCAAAAGGATGCGCTTGTGCCTAAGGAAAAGTTAGCTGAAGTTTTTGGAGAAGAGGCAAGGATGGTGATCCCAGGGAAAAAGGATATACCCTGTGAGGAATTGGAGCGCCAGCTTAGTTCCCTCTTTACCTACCTCGATACACGAGAATACATTACACCGTATAATCTGGAGGGGGGAACCCGTAACCTGGTTCAGCAAATGGTAGCACGTCTTTCAGAAAAGCCTCCAGTAGTGGTTGAGGAGACAAAAGATGTCCCCAGTTTGATTCGCAATATGGCTCACTTCTATAGAGCGTTGGGGAGAAAACAGGTTGAACTAGTAAAAGAGAGTATGAGTAATGAAACTGAAATCAACGAGTCGGTGGCAGCAACCTTGTATGCATGGTTTGTCTCGAAAGAGCGCTGTCCAGAGATAGGAAAAGATTGCCCTGCGCTCAAAGTGTTATATGAGTATGCTGCCTTTTTCCTGAATACACTGGCGGGTAAGAGCTATCTTTTTAGGAGGGATTCAAAGGTGAGGTTTTTAACCACCTACTATTGCGTACTCATCATTGATCAGGCAAATGAACGTACCCTCAATCAACATGGTATTGATATCAGGCCCTCTATCGAATTTTTATTTTATGAGCTTGCCAACCAGAGAGGACTCATCTACAAAAAACAGTATGCTGAAGAGTTGACGGGCCTGAAGGGAAAGTATCAGATGTAACGGTTTACAGGGGGTAGGAGTCAGGGGTAAGGGTTGAGTAATCTCATCAAACAATATACGAGCGTATAGTTGCTGGTTAAGGTAGCGACTTACTTACGAATGAAGATGCTACTTTCCTTCCACGCAGATGGTCTTGATGATAGTACCGGCGGTAGGAGGCGTTGAGGGATTAAAGGCGTTAATCAGGGCAAGGGTTTTGGCTTCACTTGGCTGTTGACCGAATTGAGTGGCAATACGCTCCCAGGTATCACCGCTCTTCACTGTGTAAAGCCTGATTTTGTGGGATTTAATCAATCGTGCTTCTTCCGGGGTGAGTCTCTGAAAACTAGTGGCGGTGGAGGTAAAGAAGGGAAGTGCGTTTTGAAAAACTTCAGCTGAAGAAAACCCCATTATACTATAGCCTTTATCTTCTACCGTTATAGATGTAACCTGAACCTTAATCTTACCTATTTCCCTGTGCATCCCCTCATACGTCCCTACATACGCAGAGAGGCCGTGGATGGTCTGGGGAGAGCCGTGAAGTTTGGTAAGGTTAAAACTGCTTTCGACCTTTTCTGCAAATTCTGCCGCGGTGATCTTTTTACCTAAGGTACTCAATCTCATCTG
>CAYYOQ010000149.1:0-5498 GCA_964473235.1 uncultured Thermodesulfobacteriota bacterium
ACACTACATCCTCCTCACCTGTGTTAACATCGTTACACTAATGCACTGACACCTCACTTAAGCTGGCATGCGTGCAAGCTAGCAGGCCCGCACGCCAAAACGATTTTTAATTTTTAGAATTTAGTGCTTCGAATTTAGAGTTTATTGTTCTGTGGACCATTAACTATGGACTATTATTCTCACATCATCCCATGGTGATCCTATTAATCTCCTCAGCTTTAATCAAAGAAATAATCCTTATCTCTCCATAGGGGTGGAGCTGAAATACCCTCACTGCCCTCAATCGCATTAACTCCAGAATCGCGAGGAATGCCACGATCATCTCATGTTTGGTTGAGAACTCATTGAAAAGGGCATAAAAAGTCATTTGTTGAGCTTCTTTCAGCTTCCATAAGATCTCCACCATCTTATCCTTTACGGAAATCTTTTCAACGGTAACCTCCATAAACTGCTCTGAGAGATGTTTTTCCTTGATAACCTTTCTCAATGCATCAACCAGATCAAAGAGGCTTGCCTCAATCACCGCCTCTCTCTCCAGAGGAAGGTACTCTTCGATCTGGATGCGGGTAAATATATCTTTTTCAAGCAACTCCCTCGTCTTGAGTTGATAGGCAGCCTCTTTATACTTCTGATACTCTAGCAAGCGCTGCAGTAATTCAGCACGAGGATCCACTCCCTCTTCCTCTTCTTCCGCCTCTTCAGATGGCGGCAATAACATTTTAGACTTAATTGCCATGAGCGTTGCTGCCATCACCAGAAATTCGCCCGCGACATCGAGATTGAGCACCTTTATCAACTCCAGATACTCAAGATACTGATCAGCAATGGTGGCGATGGGAATGTCCGCAATAGCAACTTCACTCTTCTTAACCAGGTAGAGGAGAAGATCCAGAGGGCCCTCAAAGATATCAAGTTTAACCTTGTAGATCATTCTAATCGCTCAAAGGATATGAGTATATACTATTCATAGTGGTGTTTGACATTTCTATTCTTCGCTAATAAATTGAGCTCATCATGTTCACGTTTTTGAAATCCTAAATCCGAATATCGAAATCACAAGAAGCTGGCACGCTTGTAAGCTCGCAAGCCGGCAAGCTACGATGTTTATAATCTCTAGGATTTATTTCTTATCCTGCATCATGGATCTTGCATCGTGCATCTTGAATTTTCGTGCTTCGAATTTAGAATTTCTGATTTTGGATTTTATTTGATCTTAATTGCTTCTCTCACCTCATCCATGGTCTGGCAAGCAATACTTCTTGCCCGCTCGGTTCCCTTGTTGAGAATCTCAGTCACCAGCTCACGGTGCGCGAGGTAGTACGTCCTTTTTCCCCGATAGGGACCAAGGTAGGCTACTAGATTGCCAGCCATGAGCTGCTTACACTCCACACATCCGATGCCTGCCCTTCTGCACTCACCATCTACCATGCTCACCTGGTCAGAGGTGCTGTACAGTTTGTGAAGGGAAAATACATTACACACCTCCGGGTCTCCTGGATCACTCCTCCTCATCCTCTGGGGATCGGTAATCATCTGCGACACCTTCGAGCTAATCTCATCAGGTGAATCCGAGAGAAAGATCGCATTGTTATACGACTTGCTCATCTTACGTCTATCTATACCCAGTAGTTTTGGCATCTCAGTTAATAGCTGCTCGGGTTCAGGAAACACATTACCATAGAGAAAGTTGAAGCGGCGCACGATTTCTCTGGTAAGCTCTAAGTGGGGCACTTGGTCCTTACCCACCGGTACTTTGTGGGCTTTGTAGATAATAATATCAGCGGCTTGAAGCACAGGGTAGCCAAGAAACCCATAGGTAGTGAGATCTTTATTAGGCATCTCCTCCTGCTGTTCCTTATAGGTGGGATTCCTCTCCAGCCAGGGAAGGGGAACAATCATGGAAAGCAGAAGGTGGAGCTCAGCGTGCTCTAAGATTTTGCTCTGAAGAAAAAGGGTGCTCTTCTGGGGATCAATCCCCACACTGAGCCAGTCAATGACCATATCCGGGATACTATCCTTAATGATCCCGGTAGTCTCATACTCACTGGTTAAGGCATGCCAGTCTGCGACAAAGAAAAAACACTCATACTCATCCTGAAGCTTGACCCAGTTATCCAACGTACCATGCAAGTGTCCCAGGTGAAGCTTACCGGTAGGCCGCATCCCACTTAATACGCGTTGTCTATTCACGTTAGTACCCCCACTAAGGCTGGCTAGCTTGCAAGTCTGCAAGTTAGTATAATTCGTAACATCTCACATCTCATATCACCTGCATATAAAGGATCACTGCGTTTGAGGAGCAGCACCATTTACCATAAATCCGAAATTCGAATATCGAAATCACAAGAAGCTGGCACGCTTGTAAGCTAGCCAGCCGGCAAGCTAACCCGCAACCCAAAACCCGTAACGTTTTCAAGTGCCTAGAACTGAGCAATGAGTACCGAGCACAAAATGTTAGCAGGCTTTCAAGCTAACTGGTCTGTTGTCAATTATGAACATTTGAAATTTGAATTTCGTGCTTCGGATTTCGGATTTTTCCTTTATGAACTATTTCAATTCCTCAATCCCTTAATTCCTCAATTCCCCAATCCCCTCACATCTCACATCCCTTATAACTCATCCCTCACAACCTGCAACCCGAAACCCGCAACGTATTTACTATTTACCATTCACGATTCAGTACTTCTACCAAATAACCCTTTCCCTGTCAATCGGCATGAGCGCTCAGCTTTAGAAAGCTCTTTTTCACCATGGCCATCTCTTCACGCTTAGTGCGAACTTTGCCATCCAGCTTGGCATCACGCAGGCTTTCCAGTATCTTTTTATAAAGCCTACTGGGAGGCAACCCCAGCGCTTTTAAATCTTCTCCCGTCGTCTTAATTTTTATATGTTTGAGCTGGGTGAGAAAGGTTGAAACTGACTTCTTAGTCTCCTTAGAGGTAGCCCTAGCCATCATATAGAGTAGATATTCAGTAGGAAATGGTTTGAGCAGGCGATACCATCTACTATTACCTATACTCCGCCGCTGAGCACACTCCCCCAACACTTTTCTCGCCTGCTCTCGTAGCTCTACCAGTTCCCACTCTTCTTTACCACTGAGAGACAATCTTGTGCATACACTCCGCACCTCGCTTTTATGCAAACCGTCAACCAGTCCCAGAAAATATATTTTCCAGCGCTGATATTTTTCCTCAAGGAAGGAAAGCTCACACCAGTTAATCACCTCGCTAATGCCCTCGAGCAGCTTTGTAGTCGCAGTATTAAAGCTGATCTTGGGATGAATAAACCGTAAGATATCAAACTCCTTCATTCTCTTTATGTTGGAGATGACCTCACCTTCCTGTAAGAGCAACACCAGTTCGGAGAAAAGCCTCCTTCCTTCCAGTCGCTCCAGGAAATTCAATTTCACTGCATTCTCAATGAGGCTTAAGGTAAGCTTTCCGATGCGAAATCCAAATCGCTGTTCAAAACGAATAGCCCGCAAGATCCTGGTAGGGTCTTCCACAAAACTTAAGTTGTGGATCACCCTGATGGTCTTCTCCTTAATATCCTTTCTCGCGCCAAAAAAATCGATCAATTCCCCAAAGAAGGGAGGATTCAATCGCACCGCGAGCGTATTCATAGTAAAGTCACGCCGATAAAGGTCAAGCTTAATGGAACTCATTTCCACCTTAGGCAACGCAGCGGGATACTCATAGTACTCCAGCCGCGCGCTGGCAACATCAACCTTAAACCCATCGGGGAAGGCAATCACCGCCGTACCAAAGGTCTTGTAAGCCTTCACCCGGCCGTTATAGCGGGAGGAAACCTTTTTGGCAAATGCAATCCCATCCCCCTCAATCACTACATCAATATCTAAGTTCTCTCTCCTCAAGAAAATATCCCTCACAAATCCCCCCACCACATAGGCATTGACTCCCATCGCCTCAGCCACTGCCCCCAGACTCCTCAACATACGCACTATTTTCTTGGGCAGTTGTTCTTCCATCTGATGGGTCATCATCCTCTTCTGCCGTGGGGAAGAAGAACCTTGCTCAAAAAGATAGTGGGGCTCCTCAGCAAAATCAGCATGGAGAATTTTTAAGAGATCGGTTCTGGTGATCGCACCCACCAGTTTTTTCTTCTCAAGCACCGGGAGAAATCTTTGATTATGCTCAATCACCATCTTCTGGATGGAGGAGAGAGAGGTATGCGGTGCGACGGTGGAAAATTCCCTTATCATATAATCCTCCACCGGAAGATCTTGGAGACCATGGTGGGAGGCCTTTTCGATTACCTGGCGAGATATCAAGCCCACCAGTCGACCCCGCTTTACCACCGGAAGCACGTTAATGTTATAGCGGGTTAAGGTGTGCCCTGCGCTGGTGAGGGTTGCATCCGCCTCAACCGTTTTTACCGGATAGGACATGAAATCCCTTGCCACCCGGGGAGGAAATATCTTCTCCTGTAAGATACTCTTTAGCTTCTCCTCTGCCTGAATGAGCGTGAGGTCTCTCACCGTTGCTGAGGCAGCGCTACTGTGCCCGCCTCCCCCAAATTCTCTCGCTACTGCTCCCGCATCGACTTCTTTTCTTCTACTTCGAGCTACCAGATAAACTCGGTCCTCCATCCGGGCCAAGGCAAAGAGCACATCAATGTTCTCCATATCGCGTAACCGGTGAACCAGTACCGCAAAGTTACTCACGTAGGTGCTGCTCGACACCTTTGCCACCACCACATCAATCCCACTAATGGTATAGCTCGTCGCTGACTCAAGCAACTCATTCAAGAGGGCAATCTGCCCCGCAGTAAATTCTTTAGCGAGAATATCAGAGACGATATTGAGATCAGCCCCCCGGGAGAAAAGATAGGCAGCCGCCTGGTAATCCTCCTCAGAGGTGGAAGAAAAGGTGAGATGCCCCGTATCCTCGTAAATCCCTAGCATCATGATGGTTGCCTCATCCGCAGTAATCTCTATGTTTTTTTTTCTTAAAAGCTGGCATAAGATGGTCGCGGTTGCACCCACGTCTTTTATCACCTCTACCGAACCATGGAGGTCATCAGGCGAAGGTGAGTGGTGATCGTAGATATGAATATCAAGGTCTTTTTTATCGAGGATGCTAGAAAATTTACCAATGCGATTGCGCTGCCTGATATCGACCAGAATGAGTCTGGTGATCTTTTCAAGCTCAATATTTTTTAATTTCTCCAGGTTAAAGGCGTAGAGCGCGGAGTGCAAGAAAAAATCTCTTAAGTTTTTCTCCTGGCTTCCGGCGAAGGCGAGCATCGCATGGGGATAGAGCTTCCGCGCCGCCACCATCGAGGCAAACGCATCAAAATCGGCATTGACGTGGGTAGTAATGACTTCCATAGCGTATTTGATACATTAAGTTATATCTATGCTCTTAATTCCCAGAGTCTTACAGAGGCGGATTAAGGTAAACAGCGTAATATTTTTCTTTCCTTCTTCAACTTTGGAAACATCTGGCTGTTTCATGCTCACCTCTCTCATAAACCTT
>CAYYOQ010000149.1:5508-6018 GCA_964473235.1 uncultured Thermodesulfobacteriota bacterium
GCATATCTCCTTACAAATATAGTTTATAAACTATCTATGTATAGGTTATAAACTATAATAGCTGTTTGTCAAATATTTTAGTAGAGTAGAGTTTTACACCAAGATTAGTTTTACAAAGAGGATTGAAGCACTCGCATTCATTAAAAGTAGAAGGCAAAGTTGTTCATTATTCCTACTCGCAACCCTAACCTGCAACTATTATAGTCCCGAGTAAATACCTTACATCCCATATCCTATAATTGAAAGGCCTGTCAGCTTGCCAGCCTTCAAGCTTGCAAGCAAATATAACTCGCAACCCGGATCGGCAGAGTTGTCATCAAATCCTTGCTGCCATTTATTCAAATGCTGGTAACTATAGAGTAGCATAAAAGAATACATTTACCCCCCCCCCTGCTTTTTCCTTACTCATCTGGACGAAAGTCTTCTATTCTTCATCAACCCCGCACACTTAACTAAAGCTACAATAAAAAAAGACGATAGGTACAGTCGATGATGCTGTTTATGTTCCTA
>CAYYOQ010000150.1:0-5960 GCA_964473235.1 uncultured Thermodesulfobacteriota bacterium
TAATCACCTGGTCTTCTTAATGCAAAGAGGGCTTTTGAAGTGCTTGAGCCGTGTGATGGGAAACTATCATGCACGGGTTCTGAGAGGACGGAGTGGCAGCAATGCCACTCCGTTACCCGACTTTTTAGGAGTACATCGAGACCACAAGATGTTGGGTGTGCTGTATTTTGGCAAGAGGTTTTTGTGCGGATTTCAGACTATCTTAAGCTGCTTTAAACCGATCTCTCAATTCCATCCCTTCCTGAATTAACCTTAAGACCTGATTGACTGCGAATGGCTTTTTGATGATGAAGTCTACATAATTTTCCTTCATCTCAGATTCCTTAAGTTCCACATTCCACCCTGTAATCAATGCCACTGGTATCCTCTTGTTGATACCCTTCATCTTCTCTGCCACCTGCCAGCCTGACATCAGGGGCATTCCTAAATCAGTTATTACTAAATCGAATTGCTGTTTCTTAAAGAGCTTTATTCCTTGCATACCATCAAAGGCAACTTCAACCTCATGACCTGCATTGATTAAGACATCTTTCAGTATACTACATATCCCTTCCTCATCATCAATAACTAAGATTTTTGCTTTTCTCAGATTTTCCGGTGTACTCTCTTTGCGCTCTTCTTTCACTAGGTTTTCTGTTATGTGAAGGCTTATGGTAAAGGTAGTGCCTTTTCCTTCTTCACTATCAATGGTGATAGTGCCTCGATGACGGTTGATGATCCCATAGGATACACTTAACCCCAGTCCAGTTGATTGGGGACCTTTAGTAGTGAAAAAGGGATCAAAGATCCGTTCTCTCATGTCTTGAGGGATACCAATGCCTGTGTCCTTCACCGTCACACCAATACTATGGTCTTTCTTGAACGTCTTGATGGTGAGGCGACCTCCCTGTGGCATGGCATCAAGGGCATTGTTGATGAGATTGATGAATACCTCTCGTAGTTCTGCTTCGCTACCCGATGTAGGAGGGATGTGAGACAATTCTTTTTTCACCACAATCTTGATTCCTTTTGATTCGGCTTCGTCTTTCCATTTCGCTCTGGTAAACTCAAGCGCATGTTTAATTAGTTCATTAATATCCACGGGGGTAAAGCCTTTATCATCTGCTCTTCTTCTTGAGAATTCCTGAATTCTTCTCACCGTTTCTGCACCATCTAATGCAGCCTTCTCAATGATTTCTAATCCTTGATGAAGTTCAAGCATTGATTTTCTCTTCTCTTGTTGTCCTGAGGGTGGTGTAAGGCGCATTCTCAATAGTTGAACTCTCCCTAGAATTGCAGCAAGCACATTGTTAAAATCATGGGCTACCCCTCCCGAGAGCTCTCCCAGTGACTTTAGCTTTTCAGACTGAAGGAGCTGTTGTTCCATCTTCTTTCTTTCCGTAACATCTCTTACAATGCAGTATATAATCTTTGTTCCACCTACTTCGATCATAGAGTACGTGATTTCCGTAAGGATTTCTTGACCATTCTTCTTTAATAGCTTTACTTCTAACGGTTCTCGAGTTAAAAAACTTTTGGTTACTCCATATTTTTCTAACCACTTTTGGTGCTTTTCCCTTTGCTCTGGTGGTAATGTGATGAGAAACGACTTCCCAACTATTTCATCAGAAGAATATCCAATTATCTCTTCTGCCTTTTTATTAAACGATAATACTATTCCCTCTTCATTAGTAGAATAAATGGCATCATTGGCATTCTCTACTACGCTGCGATATTTCTCTTCAGATATCTTTAAGGCCTCTTCAAACTTTATTCTCTCTGTGATATCTCTGTTAAAACCTACCGCTCCTACAATCTCTCCGTTTTTATCTCTGAGGATAGAGAGATTGGACTCTACAAAGATGTGCTGTCCATCCTTTCTTTGCCAGATATTTTCGTTTCTACGAAGTCTACCATTTTTAAAAAACTCCTCATGTTTTATATCTATATTATTGCGAGCCTCTTCATCTGGTGGCCTTAATGTACTTACGTGTTTTCCTAAAAGTTCATCCTTCGAATACCCAGCAATCATCTCCATGGCATCATTAACAAGCGTTATATTCCCCTGGGGATCAGTAACTACTATGGCATCGGATGAAGTCATGATGAGGTTCTCTAAAAATTCTTTAGCTTCTCTGATTTCCTTTTCTACCTTTTTTCTCTCGGTAATGTCTCTGATCACACCTACTGCTCCTGTCACATTCCCTTCTTCATTGTATAAATAAACTATATTTTGCTCGATAGGAATTATCTTTCGTTCCCTACTGAGATAATAAGTCTGCCAGTTGGTTATCCTGCCCTCTTTAAATAGCTTCTCATAGGTCATCTTTTTCGCATCGGCAAAAAATCCCTCACCTATCGTAACTATTTCTCCTGTTGTTTCCTCATATATTCCTTTCTCTGTTATTGAGAGCTCCATTATGTGTTTCCCTATGATCTCTTCTTCCTTATAACCCAGCAGATCCATAAATGATTTGTTGACTTTGATAACATTTCCTACTCCGTTACTGACAACGATACTATCCAATGAGCTTTCTATTATATTATCTAGATATTCTTTTGTCTCTCTCAGATCGTCTTCCGCTTGCTTCCGATCAGTGATATCCCTCACTACCGCAATAATAGTTAGAGTGTTTTCTCCTCTATGCGAGAGTGAAAAAGAAATCTCTAGAGGGAAGCTAGAGCCATCTTTCCTTATCCCTTCCTCTTCAAAAATCATTTTCTTAGCCTTCCCCGACTTTAAAATCTCATTCAAAATTTCTCTATATTTCTTTCGGTATTTCTCTGGAATTAAGATATCTAGTGATTGACTAATAAGTTCCTCTTTAGAATAACCATAAATCTCTTCAGCTCGTTTATTAATCTGGACTATTTTATCATTTTCTACAGCAATAATTCCAACATTGGCAAATTCAATGAGATCGTGATATTTTTCTTCTGACTCCTTTAATTTCAATTCAGTTTCACTTAATCGTCTTTCTACCTCTAATTGTTCCACCACTCTTTTAACTACCGAGGGCAGCACATCAAGAAACTCTGCGTCTTTAACCAGGTAGTCCCGAGCACCAAGTTTCATCATTTCAACTGCCACCTTTTCATCACCATGACCTGTCATAATAATGAAGGGAACGCTACGATGCTGCTCGGTGAGGGATTCTATGACTTGTTTTCCTGACATATCGGGCAAACGGTAGTCAAGTAATATCAGTTTGGACTGGTTATTTACTAGATAGGCAATAGCATCAACTCCATTCAAAGCACCTTCTGTTTGAAAGCCTGCACGTTGTAAGTTTTTCTGAATCAGGCGCGATAAACCCTCATCATCTTCAACAACTAGAATAATAGAAGGTGTGGAGGTGTTATTTTTTATCCAGTGTTCCTGCTCACCTTTATCTCTCATGCCCTTACTTCTCCATTTAGCTGCGGTACCTCCACTACCATAAGAAAGAGACCTAATTGCATAATGGCATCAACAAACTTATTGTAATCAATAGGCTTGGTAATGTAATTACTACAGCCTAAACCATGGCAGTGTTCAACTTCCCGTGGATCATCAGTAGTGGTAATCATGATCACAGGAATTTTACGGAGTTCATGGTCTTGTTTGATCTTTCTCAGGACTCCAACTCCATCAATTTTGGGCATGCGAATGTCTAACAATAAAAGATAAGCAGTACCTGTCCCACGATGTTTTCCCTCATTACTTCCTGTTAAGAAGTTTAGAGTTTCCTCCCCATCTTTGAAATGCAGGATTTCATTAGAAATACCTGCACGTTTAAGGTTCTTCTTTATTAAAGATGCATGACCTTCATCATCCTCCGCGATAAGTATTACTACTTCTTTTTTCATGTTTTCAAACTCCTTTCCTTAATATTTTTAGATAGTTGGTAAAGATACAAAAAATGTGCTCCCTTTACCTGGTTCAGATGCAACCCATATCTTTCCTGAATGCCTATCAAGGATCAGGCGCACGATAGTTAATCCCAACCCTTCCCCAGGAGTCCCTGCCGGATTTAGGCGATGAAAAATCTCATAAATTTTATCCTGATGTTCTGCAGCAATGCCAATTCCATTGTCTTCTATATAATATATAACTTGCCCATTTTCAGCCTTTCCTGAAATCCTTATATTACCTGGCCGAGTGGGGTCGAGGTATTTAAGTGCATTATCTAAAAGATTAGATATAACTTGGTTGATTTGCGTCTCATCACCACAACACGAGGGTAATGGATCTATCTGGAGCGTTATCCCTGTTTTTTTAATTTGATACTCAAAAGCACTGGCAATATCAGATATAAGTTTATCCATATCCAGGTGTTTTTTACTAAGGGCTGCTCGTCCAAGACGTGAAAGGCGCAAAAGACCGGATAGTAGAGAATCCATTTTTGAAATACTGGTAAGGATATATTTTAGTGCATCTGGAATATCCTCATCCAAAAAAGTAGCGAGTTCCTCTTTTATCTTGGTAGGAACATCATTACTCCGTAAAACTAAACATACTTTGGTGAGCGCTTGTTCTAATTCCCTGCTGAAACCTTGAACATTCACCAATGGTGAACGCAAATCATGTGATGTAACATACACTATCTGCTCTAGCTCTTTGTTTTTATCTTTCAGTTCATCGAGCAGGCGTTTCCGCTCTTCCTCGGCTTTTTTCCGCTCAGAAATATCCCGTATTATAACAGTAATAATATTTTCTCCGTTTATCTCCAGAACAAAGACAGAACCTTCAAAAGGAAATTCTTGACCATCTTTCCTCAATCCTTTCCCTTCCATTGTTTTACCAATGATATATAACTCATCGGTTAATCTAAATTGTTCTAAAAGCTTCCTCTGTTTCCCTCTTTCATTTGGTGGCGATAGTAAAGTAATAGATTTGCCTATTACTTCATCACTAGCAAAACCGAATACTTCTTCGGCTTTTTTATTAAAAGTATTTATAATTCCCACTCTGTCTATGCAGATAATGGCATCACTGGCATACTCTATTAATTTATGGTATCTCTGCTCCGATTCCTTTAATGCCTCTTCAACTTTTTTCCTCTCGCTGATATCTCTTATTACGCCAATGATAGTATTGTCCCCTGCCGGTGAAAGAGAAAATGAAATCTCTATAGGAAAGAAGTTACCATCTTTTTTTATCCCCTCTTCTTCAAAAATCATTTTGCTGATTTTCCCTGATTTTAAAAACTCATTCAGAATCTCTCCATGTTGCTTACTATATTTCTTTGGGGTTAAAATGCGCGGTGATTGACCTATTAATTCCCCTTTTGTATAGCCATAAATCTCCTCAGCTTGCTTATTCACCTGAGCTATCTTATCATCCTCAGCAACAATGATTCCTACGTTGGCAAACTCGATAAGATTATAATACTTTTCTTCTGACCTTTTCAGTGCCTCCTCCGCCTGCTTTCGCTCGATGGTTCTGCCTAACCGCTCGGCAATAGCGTTGATCAGATCCCTCTCTTCCTGAAGGAAGGGCCACTCGTTGCTTTTCGGCCTTTCCTCCAGATAGCAAACCTCCACAGCTCCCACGCGATCCTCATGCACAAAAATGTCACTGGATTGCATCCATCTGGTTTCTTTAAAGTTTTCTGACTGGAACTGCTGATCCCCCAGAATAATTCGTGAACAGATGATTTGCGGATACTGATAAGTAGAAGGAATGAGATTAACCACTCCTTGAGATATCTCGATCAATGAAACACCCGGCCGTTCGATAAACCTAGAAATGTTGTAGAGACAATTCAATTCCTTGACCCGCTTGTCAAGATCGTCTGTCCGCTGTTGTAGTTTCTCCTCCAACTCCTCGTTCAGCGTTGCTAAACTTTCCAATTCAGAAATCCGTTGGTGTAGTTCTTCCAGCTCATTTATCAGTTGATCTTTTGTTTTATCTTCATCTCTCATGTTATGATCTTCCTGAGTTGAATTTCATACAATAAAAAGTTTAAATACGTAAGCTCATTCATTTTCCACTCTCA
>CAYYOQ010000151.1:0-5954 GCA_964473235.1 uncultured Thermodesulfobacteriota bacterium
AGCCTATATCGATGCTGCTGGTAGAGAAGGCTTCAACCATGGCAGGTCCGGTAGGAAAGAGATGCCACTCAGGGATAATGTGCATGTCGTTTTCAATCCACTTCTCCGCTTTAACAATATGCGAGGTATGGTACATAGTAGAGAGATATCCGATGTTAAGTTGTTTCATGCGTGCTATCCTTTAAATAATGATAAGAGATATGAGTTGTGAGATATGGGATGTGGGATGTGAGATGTGAGATGTGGGATATGAGATAGAAGAAGCGGAATGAAAGGTATTTTATTTCACATCGCACATCCTTCATTCTGTTCTTCATAGAGTCTATGACTTTACCCTAATGAGCCTCATACCGTAGAGGGTAACCAGAAGTGAGGTTCCCATGTCAGCAACGACTGCCATCCAGAGATTGGCCATGCCCATAAGGGCAAGGGCAATGAACGCCGCTTTTACGATGAGGGAGAAACCAATGTTCGTTTTAATAGTTGAGAGGGTTTTACGTGAAAGGTGAACGAGGAAGGGAAGTTTAAGCAGGTCATCTGACATGAGGGCTACGTCTGCTGTCTCGAGGGCGGTGTTGCTCCCCGCCGCCCCCATGGCAATACCAACGGAAGAGGCCGCTAAAGCCGGTGCGTCATTTACCCCGTCTCCTACCATGGCTACTTTTTTATATTCTGATAAATATTTCTTAATCGCCTCAACCTTTTCCTCAGGGAGCAGGGAAGCTTGAAAACTATCAACCTTAAGCTGCTGAGCAATTGCGGCGGCTACCCGCTCGTTGTCTCCTGTAAGCATCACCATGTGGGTGATACCCTTCTTCTTAAGTTCCTCAATACATCTGGGTGCTTCTTTCCGCAGAGTGTCAGCTAAGGCAATGATACCCTTGGTCGTATTATGGTGAATGAGGATGGTAGTTTTTCCCTCGTTTTCCAATTTCAGAGCCAAAGGCTCGTAGGCGGTAGTTGGAATTGCATGTTCTTGAAAAAAAACTAGATTACCCACATAGGCACTTTGACCGTTAAGTGTGCCCTTTACTCCTTTGCCGGGATACACCATAAAGTCCTGGGGCTCTCGGAGGGAGATGTGTTCCTGCCCGGCTTTTCTCAAGATGGCTTGCGCAAGCGGGTGTTCTGATTTCATTTCAAGTGATGCAGCAATCGCCATAATCTCATCTGTGCTGCGCTCATCTAAGGCTACGATGTTGGTGACTTCAAACTGGCTTCGGGTGAGGGTTCCCGTCTTATCAAAGGCAATGGCATTGAGAGCCCCCATTTCCTCTAGGTACGCTCCTCCTTTAATGAGGATACCATTCCTCGATGCGCAGGCGATGGCAGCAATGATAGACACGGGGGTTGAGATGACCAGCGCACAGGGGCAGGAAATAACCAGAAGCATAAGGCCGCGATAAAACCAGTCGGCAAAGGGTAAGGATAGCAGGAGTGGTGGAAAGATGATAATGAGGGCAGCAGCAATGAGTACTGCTGGTGTGTAAATTGTAGAGAATTTGTCAACAAAGTTTTGAGAGGGTGCTTTTTGTGCCTGGGCTTCTTCTACCAAGTGTATAATGCGGGAGAGGGTAGAGTCTTCAGCTAATTTTTCCACGCTTACTTCAAGAGAACCCGCGCCATTTACCGAACCGGCAAATACCCTATCGCCAGCTACTTTGTCGTGCGGTTGTGATTCTCCGGTAATGGGTGATTCATCAAGTGAAGATGAACCGTTGATGATTCTTCCATCTACCGAAACCTTTTCGCCAGGCCTGACGATGATGGTGTCACCTACCTTGAGTTCAGCAATCGGTACTTTGATGAGGCGTCCTCCACGTTTGAGAAATGCCTCTTTGGGAGCAAGGGCCATCAGCAGTCGTATGGCATTTCTCGCCCTCTCCATGGTGTATGATTGGAGGGTGTTTCCTAACGAGAAGAGAAAAATGACCATTGCTCCTTCTTCGAATTCACCTATTCCCAGCGCACCGATAACTGCGGTGGTCATTAAGAAGTTCATGTCGAAGGTTTTTGATAGAAGGGAATAGTAACCGCTCTTAGCACTATAGTAACCACCTGAAATGATAGCGAGGAGGTAGAGGACTTGAGGAAGGGTGAGGGTATATAACCCCGTGGTGAGAAGGTAATAAGATAAGGTATGGTTCAACAACTGAGTGATAAAGGCGAGCATTATAAAACATCCTGAGAGGATGGTAGAGAGCAGTTTTTTGTTCTTAAGCGCAAGGAAGCGAGAGGGTTTTATTGAGGTGGTACCTTCAGTAATGGTAGCCTTGCAGCCCGCTTCCTCTACTGCGGTGATGAGGTCAGTTCTATTAATTTTGCTGAGCTCATGGGCGACGGTCAAGGATGAGGTTGAAAAGTTAACCCGCACTTCATGGACACCCTCACCTGTTGAAATCTTTTTTTGTAGTTTCGATGCGCACTCAGGGCAATCCAGGCCTTCCAGGGTAAAAGTAGACAGGGTAAGGTTGGTACTGACTTCTGATACTTCAGTCTCCCGATAGCGGTAGCCTGCCTTGGTGATTGCGGAGAGAATGTGTTCTCGTGTTACTTCTTCTGATTCATACTCAAACCAGATATTGGAACTTGCGTAGTTCAAGGAGACCCAGGTAACCCCTGGGATTTTAGAAATGGATTGTTCGAGCTTGAGGGCACAGTCAGGGCAGTCAATATCTTCAATGAGGTAGTGTTCATGACTGTAGTGGGTTTTGAGCTTGAGTCCTTGACGGGCCGCAAAGCTTTCGATCACGTCCCACGAGGTGAGGTTAGGATCGAATTCGATAAGTAGTGTGGAGGGATCGTCTGCGGCTTCAACCCTTTGTATACCCTTGAGTCGGCTAATATCATCTCTCAAACGGGCAATGCAGTTGAAACAGTCACCTGTTTCTCTCAGGGAAAGAGGGATTTTGATGTGGTGAATGGTGGTCATTACAATGCCATGGTAAAGGTTATTTTCTTTCGCTCACGTGTGCAAGCCCCTCGTTAAAGAGGCGTTTAATGTGTTCATCATCGAGACTGTAGTAGGTCATCTGCCCGTCTTTTCTAAACTTAACTAACCTCAGGTTCCTCAGCGTTCGTAACTGATGTGAAATAACAGAGTCGGTCACGTGCAAGATTGAGGCGAGCGCACACACGCATAGTTCCTGAGTGGATAGGAGTTGGATGATTTTTAGGCGAGTAGGATCGCCCAAAACTTTGAATATTTCCGCAAGGTCATGGAGTGTATCTTTGGAAAAGAGCATTTTCCTGAGGGTACGTGCCTCTTTTTCAGATAAATGTTTTACCTGACAGCGAGTATCTGCCATAGTCTGTGACGAAATTGAAAATTGATTACTTGAACAGATGTTCAAATAATACCTAAAAAAATTTAATTGTCAATAGAGTACTGCTAGTGGTGAGAACCCTCAACCACTTTAATACCTTTCTTCTGAATCATGGTGATGATTGATGCTCGGTGGGGACAAGGTGGCTGGTAGTCGTCTTTCACCATGCACGAGGAGAGGTGGACCACATCAACTTTAATTGTCTTTACTAGAGTATTGAGAAGCCTTGAAATCCTCCGACCGGGACAACCTCCACAAGTAAAAAATGCAACAAGTTTAGTGTCATCCCCGTACTCCTTAAAATGTACTTTCTTCTCGTGTAAGGCAAGGAGACAGGCAGTAGCAGGACAGACCTCAGAAATACGGTCACAGCGGATTAGTGCGATATGAGTTGCTGATTTCGAGTTTTTATCGGCACTTTCCATGAAACTCATATACTCTTCAAACACCTCTTGCACATCCTTAAGGGACACACTGCTTTTACCCTTATCCTTAACCACACTTTCTACCTTCTGTTTTGCCATTTCTCTGACAAAATCAGGCACCTTCTCAAGCTCTTGCAGTGCTGCTTCATCCCACTTCATGCTTACTGCCCTCTCAATCGTACGGTATACTTATGGATGAGGTGGTGCGGATGGTAGGAGAGCTTTGCTTTCCGTAAGCCTTCCTCACCTAAATCCTGCTCTCGATTGATATAGGTGAGGTGTGACCACTCATGCATACAGAATTCCTGGTTAATGAGCTGGTAGAGGCCGTCAAAGGCGGGATTTGCCTTTTCTATATGAATAACCGCGGTGAGAGGATTAAGTTGCTCCCCTAGGGCAAAGGCTTCAACTTTTTCATTGATAAGAATTACCCCACCCGTGAAGCCAAGTGCTTCCATGTGTTTGAGCGCATCATAAATTGCCCTCTCTTCTCCTGCAAGGCCGGGGAAAAGCTCACAGTGCCTGAGGTTACACCACTTGGTTTCCATGTGTAGACACTCAGATACAAGTGCGGGTGTGAGAGACTTGTACTCATAGATGTGATTCTTTTTGAATTTATTGATATGGTTCTTTTTACCGTGGTACTTGTTTCCCTCAAGCTTGATGAGGTCATCAGTCAAATAGACGTAATCGCAATTATCCCTGTCGAGGCTTATATCACAGTCGCTATGGTCTTTAAGATACTGGTTGACGAACTCTTCCGGTACCCTTTGTACGGCTGCATGATTCCCTCTCTCTCTAAGAGAGAGTAGCATGGTGTGCATCCGTTCCGCAAAGTTTTTTTTACAGAGCGGTGGGAGAAAGAAGGGAGGACGACCTTCTGGCTGGGCAAAAATATACAGACACTCATCCCATTGGCACCACGTAAGATTATAGTAGTAGCGCCACATGAAAAGGTTGGTGAAATTAAATTCAGAGATTTGGGGAGGAGAGAAAAGTAAAAAGCCCTGAAAGGTGCTCTTATCCTCAAGATGCACTTCTCTAAAGTGGGGGTAGTGTGGAATGTCCATAGAGCAATCAGAGCTTCTGGTTGAAGGTTACTCTATCTTCTTAAAAGTATTTTTGCTCGCACCACATACCGGGCACTTTTCGAGTGGGTTTTTTTCAATGGTGTAACCGCAGCGCTGGCACACATAATAGGGGGCACTCTCAAGCGATTTCAAATTCTGAGATGCCTTCTGGAAAAGATTTCCATGAACTTTTTCTACTTCATTAGCCCAGTGAAAAGTGGCGAGTGCCTCATTATTTCCCTCTTTCTTAGCCTGCTCGATAAACTGTGGGTACATACTGGTAAATTCAGCGTGCTCTCCCTCATAGGCCGCCTTTAGATTTTCAACGGTTGGTTTTACACCTCCCACTACGTTTAAGTGATTGTGCGCATGAACGGTTTCTGCCTCCGCCGCCGCCCTAAAAAGACGTGCGATTTGAGGATATCCCTCTTCATCAGCTTTCTTGGCAAAGGCGAGATATTTCCGGTTAGCCTGTGATTCTCCTGCAAATGCCTCCTTAAGATTTTCTACCGTGTTTCCCATTGCTTGACCTCCTTTTGGGTAATGGTGGTTATTGAATAAATGCTATACGTTATGAAGTGGTAAGGGGGTATAGATTACGTTACTCATTTACCCTTTGCGTATGTGCTCGGAGAGCTTGGTTGCGAAGGTAGCTAATGGGGTTTCCTCTGTACCACCAGGGCGCCATAGCAATCAACGCAGAGAATACGTGGAAGTGTCCTGGGGTAGTTATGAATTTCTTCACCTAAACCCCAATCAATGACATCCTTTATAGGTTGCTCCTCTCTCACCAGGTGCTCGTTACATACACCCATCCCACAGACGATGCAGATGGCAATGGCATCCCGGTCAACGCCCTTATTGAAACACACATAACATTTCATAGCAGTTACCTCACCAAGGTTGGAATTAACTAGTTACTTCTTTGGTCTTTTCCAAATACAGAGCAGTTCCCCGTGGTGATACGTGGTCATGATCAGTTCCCATTCCTCTTTCCCGTAGTCATTGAGAAGTGAGGAGAGGGTATCAGTGCCAATTTTACATACATCATGAACCATGCATTTCCCTGTCTCATTACAGGAGAAGAGCCTGGGTGCGTTAGGCGATGCTTCACACTTTTTAAGCTCTTCAAT
>CAYYOQ010000152.1:0-5951 GCA_964473235.1 uncultured Thermodesulfobacteriota bacterium
AAGGCTTCCAATGTCCTCCTTATAGGAAACTGTACTTCTGATTTAAAAGAAACCTACCTTCAGGTGGAAGGATGTCCCCCTCAGAAAGAAGCAATTATGATGGCTCTAGGTAAGTATACTGAAGGAAACTAGTAAACCTTATCTCTCCTTCTTAAAGGAAATTCAACTAAAACTGTTGATAACTTTACAAAAGCAACGACTATGCCAAACCAAAAAACATTAAAAATGGACTAAGCTTATAACTAATCGATTTTAATATGCTTTGTATCTGATCAAAATTTGAGCACTGTGTTACAACTATAGCTAATAAAAAAATTTTTAAAGAACAGTAATAGTTATCCACAGCTTGTCAACAAAGTCCCGTGAATAGTCATACCTATGCATGGAAATGGTGAGCACTTTACCAGCGATAGGGTAATGGATATCCTCACTAAAGAGTGCGCCCAAAATAAAAAAGCAGGATTTCAACTCCTGCTTTGACCTGTCATCTGCTCAATGTAACTTAATCGTCTACCACTACTCCGAACCTTTCCAATTTCTCTCTAGTGCCGAGATCCTTTCTTATTGCCTCAAGAACTGTTCTCAACTGGGGATGTGAACGCAACGCAATTCTCAGCAAGAGCTCTCTTATTTCCCCTAACGACTCAGCTGTTATCCAAGCTTCTTGATGAATCAGTAAGTTCTGTATCACAGGAAACAGTTCACTCACTATCTCAATTGACTTACTCCTCAACTCCTCATCGAAAAAAAGTATCAATAAAAGTTCCCACGCATAGCGGTAGTAGAGACCAATATAGTACCTTCCAGATTCATCACGAGCAAGGATGGTGTCTCGAAATTCCCTCAGCAACTGGCGTTCTCGATAACCAAGTTCCAGGGCAAAGGTGGGGCAGAGAGTAGTGTGGTCATTTTCAGTAGTAAAACTCCATATACTACTAGAGGTCATTACATCATAACTGTCCTCAGCAACTACCTTCCAATAGTAGGTGATGGCATTCTCTAAACTACTGGTACCGGGATCACAGTAACATATCTCCCTATTAGAACATACCAACACACTCACATCTTCAATATCAACTAAACTTGCATTGCTAGAAAAGTACACATCATACTTAACTATGTCACCGTCTTTCTCATCAGCATCACCACCCTGCCACTTGAGGGTGGTATATAAAGATTGTTCAACCGCTCCATCAGCAGGTGAAATAATAGTGGGAACTTCAGGAGTATGATTCACTCTCTCCATCACCACACTCACGCTGGTGTCTCCGCCATCTGAAGTGATGCTTAACTCGTCACTATATGTTCCAAGTTCGGTGACTGCTGATCTATCGACTAGCACATTCACTACCTCGGCTTCACCTTCATCAGTTGTTCCTGTGGCATGGTCAATGGTAATCCATGATTCCTGCGCAGTGATTTCCCATTCCAAGGTACCGGTCCCACTATTGGTGATCAACAATTCCTTCACCACGTACTCCGAACCAAAATCCAATGCTGAGGGACTTACCTCCAATACTGGTTGATCAGGAACGGTTACCGTTATCTCAATCTCAGTGCTCCCACCATTGGAGCTAACAATAACAGTTCCCTCATGTACACCAACAGTGACCAATTGCGATCTATCAACTTCCACTGTGACCGTTGTTGACGCAGTCGCCTCTATACTCCCCGCGGCAGGCGTAGCGGTAATCCACTCTTCACTTGCATTGAGAGACCACACGAGCATACTACCACCTGAGTTAGTAATAGTGAAGGTTTGGGAAGTTTCGGTTTCCCCAAAATCTAAAGCTGTTACCTCTAGTTCCAACACCGGTGGAGCAGTAGTGGCCACTACAGAATACCACACCACATCCTCAACAAAGGCACAATGAGTAAATCCCGCCCCATCACTTTCACTACTGTCTGCTAAACCTAAATCCTCTACTGTTATCTCACCAGGATGAGATACTCCACTGGCTAAAAGCATTGTTCTACCACTGCCCAAGGTTGATAGTGTGCACATAATTAATGCTATATAAAAAATAAATTTATAACTCACGGTACCCTCACTACGGTAGTGGATTAAACTGGTATAGTAAAAAAATCGGCAGCGTCATGTAAAACTTTACCTATTTATTACCTACCATAACCTGGCGTATCCTAGGAAACAGTGCATCGCGCATAGGTAACCCTGCCGCCGGGCTCAATAAAAAAGGCAGAGACCGCTCATCCCTGCCTTCTCATAAGATGCAACCACTCATTTTCACTTACTAAGAGAAAATCCAGCGTTTTTAAATAATACCCCTATCGCTACATCCTTTTTGACATCTTCAATAATTTCCTTTAGCCCAGGGCTTACCTCTTTTTCAAACTCTTCAAGAAACTGTTTCACCTCAGCTCTCATCACAGAATCAATACGCGCCTCCCCACCCCTCACTAAAGCCTGGGTCGCGGGAAGGAAATCTTCTACTATCTTTTCTGCACACATTCTGAGGTCGGCGTTAAACAGCATAATGAGAAGGGCTTCCAGCGCATAAGGAGAATAGTATAAAGTTACATACTTTTGCCCGCTCTCAGACTTTACGAGCACCTCATCCCTGAGAGTGCGGAGCAGGGAAATCTCATGCTCACTCAAGAGCAATACCGTTGAAACAGGGCATACAGAGCCTGGCTGCTGACCTGTAGTAAAACTCCAGATATCGCTGTACACCTCATTCTCCTCGCACTCATCAATTGCTTTCACCCTCCAGTAGTAGGTAGTCTGAGCATCAAGTGTACCACCCCCCTGTGCAGGATCACAGTAAGATACCGAAATATCATCACACACCAGGGCACTGGGACTACTGTTTTCTACAGACGTCTGGTTGGCTGAAAAGTATATATCGTAGTAGACAATGCCACCGATATCTCCCTGAGTTCCTCCCGATTGCCACTTAAGGGTTGTGTACAATGATTGATCGGTAGTACCATTGACAGGGGTAGGAGAGCTGGGGTTAGGAATTATAATCTCTTTGCCTGCAGTAACGCTTATAATTACCTCAGCGGGGAGGGCATTAGGTGAGGTAACCTTAACCGTGGCACTGACTTCTTCTATGCATCCCCCGATTCTTGAATGATCAACGGTGAGCGTGACGCTATCGGCTAATCCACCCCCCGTCACCATTCCGCTCGCTGTCGTTTCACCCTCAAAGGTTAACCAGTCAACATCTCCAGTAATCAAGGCTTCCCACTCCATTTCACCTTCACCTGTATTCTTAATATCGAAGGTAAGCTCATCTTCATCTGTTCCAAAATCTACCTCAAGAGGGTCAACCTCCAGAATATTATCATCAGGGATAGTCATGGTTGCCGTAACTCTTATTATGGTATCAACGATCGTGGTGCAGTGCGGATCAGTACCACTCTCATCATAGACATACTGATATACAAAAAACGAACCCGAATGTTCACCCACAATCTCATCCTCTTCAAGTTCAACAGTGATGCATAATCCACAAGCTCCGAGTGTCTCTTGTACATACCTTGCATCGCCATCGGGTAGATTGATTTCCCCACTGGTGTTACCCTCTACCGTTAACCAGGCATCGTCTGGCACTATCCCCCAGCACAAGACACCATCACCACAGTTAGAGATGGTAATCTCTTCAGTTTTTATGTCGGTGGAATAGACTTCAACCTCTCCAAAATTCACTGTATCCGGTGTTACCTGCAAAACGGGCTCTGCATATACTAGAGATACTGATACTACCAAGAGTCCCCATAGTAATATTAGCTGTGTGCACCTTTGTGCGTTCAATTGAATCACCTCCGCTTTTAAATAACATTTCTGAAATCTATTCTTGATAAATATCTATAAACATAAATCAATAATCGGAAAAATCAATAAAAACTTTAATTATTAATCGACAGGTTACTATTTTTTAGGGAGTTAAAAGCTGCACCATGTTTCCATTCCTCAACACTTCCTGAACCTTATTAATTGCTAATCGCAAACCAGGGCTTCCCACCTGAGCATACTCTCTTAGTAAAGATTCTACCCTTGCATTCAATGATGGTTCAAATACCCCTTCCCTTCTTCCTGATACACTCATTATCTTAGGTATCAAATGGTTTAGTACCTCCTGGGTCTTTTTTCTGATAGATGGAGAGGTGCGATAAATCTCTTTCAACTCAGGTGAAAAACGATAGTAAAGCCTGATGAAATCAGAACCCTCCCGGCTTCTTCCCAGCACTTCATCTCTCATCATTCTGAGGGCATCTATCGTGCGCGGGGAGTGTTGAAAGACTGTTTCAGCAAAACAGGTAGTTTCCTCCTCCTCTTGAGGCGCACCGCATCTCCAAATCTCTGTTCCTTTTTTGTTGCCGGTCCCTGCGTAAAGATAGTCACCGAACACTATCAGTGAATGAACACGCCTGTTTTCACTATCACCAAAACCATCGGCGTTGACCTGTTTCCAGATACTACCGTCTTCGGTACGCCACACCTGCGCCACGGTATTCCCGGTTCCTACATAGAGATGATTATCAAACACCGTCATGCAATAGGAACAGGCGTTCCGGGAATCTCCAAAACCATCTTCGTTTGATTGGTACCACGTAACTCCATCTGATGTTCTCCACACCTGGGTACCAGTGAGCTGATTGACTGTGCCCACGTAGAGATAGTCTTTGAAAGTGCACATGCTGTAGGCGGCGTGGTTGCTGCTATAACCAAATCCATCGGGAGTAACTTTAGTCCAGGTAATACCACCTTTGGTCATCCACACCTGCGTACCGCGCTGCTGATTGGCTGTTCCCAGGTAAAGAGCATGGTTAAACACCTCCATGCAGTAAATTGAGGTATTATTTTCATCACCAAAACCACTCTCTTCCAAAGGTAGCCAGTCAATTCCGTTACTGGTAACCCACACCTGCGCTCCTTGTTCATTATCCGTACCAATATAGAGATGTTGATTGCTTCCATAGGGAGCAAACGTTCTCATCGCACGGACACAGATGTTGTCAGCATTGAAATCAACAATGGTCACGGGCCCCCATGAGGTTCCATCACTGGTTAACCATAGACCTCCTCCACCATTGAAAACCCCCACATAGAGCACATCATTAAAAACCTCCATTGAAGTAGAATGTGAATTTTCAGGTGTACCGAAACCATTGCTATTTACCTGATTCCACTCACTACCAGTTCCTTCGGGAGTCATCCATACCTCAGTACCCGCGTCGTTCCAACTTCCCACATATAAACTGTTGTTAAAGACTCTCATGGGAAATGCACTCTTATTATCCACATCTCCAAAACCTTCAGCCACTACCCTCTCCCACTCTTCAGTATACCCAGGTGCCACCATTACCACTGTCAACATTACACTTACCATGAGTAGGCGTGTGAGCATTCTCATCGTTGGTTCCATGTTATACCTGCTCATTATGTTTTTGGACATGCGTACGTGATAGTTCAGCAATAGCCCCGCTTACTAAAAGGCAGCGCCACCCAGGGCTCCGCCTACTTTCTTGCGTCCTTCAGCGACAGCTACCGTCTAGTCTTTTACCCACAACATTATCCACCTACCCCTACTATGGAGAGCTTTTATCAGAAAAAATTATTTTTCACAAAACTAGTTACTTCCTCTACATAACCCATGTAACTCTTTTTCGGTTAACAACAATAAAACTTTAGCCCGAATCCATTGCTAAGGAGGTTAAGAATAAGAAAGGAATAGAGCTATCCCTTTCTTCTTCTTCTTAGAGGCACACCTCTTTTTATTTAGTATGGCGTAATGTGCTCCTCACTCTCTACATTGAGTGGAAGCACTTTGAAAACTTTTCAATTATCCTCATTATATTTTGTGTGCTTTTAACGCTGGATTCCGGCTTTCGCTTTTACCTACATAGTACAAATTTGTTTATATGCTTATTCAATCTTGTCCAAATTAGGTTTTTATTTGGACAGCATCCCGCTTCACATAATT
>CAYYOQ010000153.1:0-5944 GCA_964473235.1 uncultured Thermodesulfobacteriota bacterium
AATTTTATCATTGCACAGATACATAAAATTCTGCTACTATTCCACGTATTCACATTAGCTGATGGCTAAAGTAAAAAAGCAAATGAGCGTCCCATGTATCATCCAAAGGAGGTCGTATGCCGATTAAGGAAATTAAAGCAAAAGACTTGAACGCAAAAAAGTTTATCGAGCAGCAGGCAGCAGAAATTGCCCGGCAGGTAGGAAACAGCTATGCCATTAATGCCCTGTCCGGCGGCGTTGATTCATCGGCGGTTACCATGCTCGGTCACATTGCCCTGAAAAACAGGCTGAAGACATATTTTATCAACAACGGCATCATGCGTAAGGAAGAGCCTGAACAGATTGCGAGTATTTTCAAGAAGCTCAGCGTGAAGGTTGAGGTTATTGACGCGCAAAATAAATTCTTTGCTGCCCTCAAAGGGATTGAAGACCCGGAAGAAAAGCGCGAGGCTATTACCCAGACATTTTACAAAGACGTGTTCGGAAAGCTGGTGAGACAGAGCAAGGCACGGTACCTTCTGCAGGGCACCATTCTTACTGATATTGATGAGACCGTTGCCGGCATCAAGCGTCAGCACAATGTCTTTGAACAGTTGGGCATTGACCCGCAAAAAGCGTTTGGTTATAAAATCCTTGAGCCACTGGTACAGCTCAGAAAAGATGGCGTGCGAAAGCTGGCGAAGGCACTTGGCTTGCCTGAATCAATTTACAAGCGGATGCCGTTTCCCGGACCGGCACTTGCTGCACGCGTCATCGGAGAGGTAACGAGGGAGCGAATCTCAGTGGTGAGAGAAGCAACGGCAATTTTGGAAGATGAGCTTAAAAGCGTAAAGGCATTTCAGTACATGGCAATTTTACATACTGACCGTGTGACCGGCATGCGCGGCAACAAGCGCGATTTCGGCTTCCAGATTGAAATCCGCTGCTGGAACAGCATCGATGCGAGGCAGGCACAACCCACACGGCTTCCCTACCCAACTCTGGAAAAACTTGCCACAAGGATGACAGCTGAAGTTCCCGGAGTAGTCAGTGTGACCTACCACATCGCCACCAAGCCGCCATCTACCATGGAAGCGGTGTGAGCAGTACCTAAGTGAACCATTGCCCAGAAATTCACCCAAAATGCTTCCCGGTAATTTCGAATCGAAGCACTACCTATTAAGTGACGGGCCAAGACAATAGACAGGAATACTATAGGATGTCTCCTATTCTTCTCTGAAATTTACAGATTTTATAGGTAAGAAGGAATGATTTTCTCCAGCCGCTGGATGATGGCATGGGCGAAGACCTCGTGACCCCTTTCGTTCGGGTAGCGCACATCATCGTGGACCAGACCTGAATGTGTTACCCTGTTTTCCTCACGCCAGCTCGCCCAGTAGGTGTGGACAGAAACCACCTCGCAGTTAAGGTCTTTACATACCTCCCGGATGATCCGGTAGTAGTTGTACACCGCCTGCATATCGTATGGATTTTCAAATGGCTGTGATGTTGGCATTACAATAAGGGGATTAAACCGAGACCTCGCACGCTTCACAATAGTGACCAGGTTTTCTTTGAACTCAGATCGATAAACGCATTCAAACGCATCATCTACTCCAAAGTGCACTACCAGTATCTCAGGCTTGAAGGGATCAACATCTTCGTCAAAAGACCGTATGCCGTCAAAGGAGTTTTCCTTGAAGCGGGATTGGTTGATCAATGCGATGCCTTTGGATGCACAGTATTCCCTCAAGCTATCTGCATATCCTCTCCCCACGCCATAGCCCGCAGCTATGCTTCCCCCTCTAATCAGAATCCTCATCATCACCTCACCAATGTAAACGATCAGGCTGGTACGCTGGCAAAAGTAAGGCGGTTAAAGGTTTGCCCTGTAACCGCCCCGCAGTCTCCACAATCAAAGTCAGACCACGTTACTACTTTGCCTTTCTCTCATACTTAAAGATGCAGACCGCATCTCCCTCTGCCTGAGCGCAGAGAATTGTGCCCTTCATCCCTGGAAAGGCTTCTCTGGTTGCCCGCACATCCAGCTCGCAGATAAGAGCGCACGGTTTTTCAAACCCATACTCTTTACAAACTGACAACACCGGACAGGTCCTCTGGATTTCTATCACCGCATCCATGCCCTTATTTGAAATGTCCACCACTGCCATATCCATTCCAATCTGCTTATAGGCAGGGATCGCTTTTGAGAAACCTTCGGCGAGCGAAGCGTTATCTATAAACTGCCCCATGTTTTTTTTCTGCCTCTCTGGATAACCTTCAAACATCTTCTCCCATGCCTTTGCTTCACCTACCTCTTTCTTTAATTGATTAAACATTTCAAATTTCTTTTTTAGCATCTCAACTCCCGGAATCTTTTGCTCAGCCATGGTTACCTCCCTATGATTTAAAAAGTTAATTATTTGAGCTTTTTAATCCCCAATTTCTAAATTCCTCAATGCCCTATCTCACATCTCACATCTTATCCCCCATTACTCATCGCTCATTATTGTTTCACAGCATCGCCTTAAAAAACTTCGCGAAGGTTTCCTTCCCATAGATGTCCAGAATGACTTTCCCCATCCGATCTGTCTTTTGCATACCCGCATACTGAGATTTGATCCGAGCAAGCTGATTCTGCTTATATGTGTCATCCTTCTTCTGAGCTTCCCGGTACATGGTTAACCAGCACTTAATAAACTCAGCACAGAGTTCATGAACGGTTGCCATGTTCTCAACTCTGGTCTTCACCATGATAAATACAGGTGAAATATAGGTTCTAACCCAGGTAGTGGTCTCATCCAGAAAAACTCTCCGAAAATCTTTATGACTCCAGAATTTTTTATAGACTTCATTAAAAGGATCCAGATATTTCATAGTAAACTCATAATCGGTGACCAGATCAAAACCGAAGGTGAAATCAGTGTCGAAGTGATAGGCACCATCTTTCATAATAACCGTATTAATCCCCCAGATCGGCAACTTGTAGGAAAGGTCTGGCAGAATCTGAAATATCTCGGCACCCGTTGAGAGCGCATGGCCATGGTGGGGAATGGGCGCGCCATCACCAAATTTCAAATCTACCAGAGTTACCTTGTCTATCTTCCCTCCCTGATCACTCTTATACACCTCGATGCCGCCACCATCCTTCCCATTGAGAAGTTTCACCGTTTCAATCTCTTCAAGGCCAGGAACCCTCTGTAGCTTTATCTCTTGAGACAGGATTTTAAGACAGCATTCGGTGAGTGATGTAGTACTCATGGTATCTCCTTATAATAGTTAATGATTTGCGTGCAAAGCGAATGTAGCAATTTTAAGAACGATTGTAAAGAAAAGTTTTCGCTTATGTAATCAATGCTCTCCTTCACGCTCATAGAAATTTCTCTTCCCCTACCATTAGAAAAAATTTGACAATTACATGGGCTATGATAGTTTTTTCAATCAAACAAACACACTATAGTATACCAATACTTTCTCCGTCTTATCAATGAGAGGGGCACTAGTATATTAATCATCGATAAATCTAAATTTCTATAACTACACGAGGAGGTATAAAAAGATGCGTGGAGGTATTGTAGGAAAAATTATCTGGGTAGATCTCGCTAAAGAAAAATTCGAGGTGACACAACCAGGAGAAGAGCTCTATCAGCGCTATCTCGGTGGCTACGGGATAGGGGTAAAACTCATCTGCCAAGCTCAGCCGGCGGGAATAAACCCTCTTGATTCAGATACTATCCTGGGTTTTGCTACCGGCCCCTTAACAGGAACACCTGCCCCTAGCTCATCTCGCTATACGGTGATGGGGAAATCCCCGCTCACTGGCACTTGGGGAGATGCTAACGCGGGAGGATACTTTGGCCCTGCATTGAAGCGAGCAGGGTTTGATGCAATCTTTTTTAAAGGTGTAAGTAACTCGTGGGCGTACCTCTTTATTGAGGATGGTAAGGTTGAGCTTAAAGACGCAACTCCTTATGTCGGCTTAGATACCAATGAGCTGGAAGACCGAATGAAAAAGGAGCTGGGTTCCGATATTTGTGTAGCCTCGATTGGCCCCGCGGGAGAGAAGCGTTCCCTCATCGCCTGCATTATCAATGACAAGTGGCGGGCTGCAGCTCGCTCTGGTCTGGGAGCATTGATGGGCTCAAAGAAGCTGAAAGCGATTGTAGTGAAAGGTACCGGAAAAATCCCCATAGTGAATGAAGAAATGGCTAAGAACCTTCGCCAAAAACTTATTGCACAAGGTCAGCACAATCCCATTTTTCAACTCTTTTCCAACCTTGGCACCTGCGGTGTTACCGCTATGTTTGCCGCCAATGGTGAGTCGCCGGTTAAAAACTGGGGGGGTGTTGGTGAAATAGATTTCCCCAACGCCGCCGCGGTAAGCGACCAGAGTGTGATTAAATATCAGCAGAAAAAATTTGCATGCTGGGGGTGCCCCATCGCCTGTGGTGGTGAGGTAGTGGTAGGGAGTGGACCCTACGCCTGCAAAACCCATAAACCGGAATACGAAACCTTAAGTGCTTTAGGTTCCCTCTGCCTCAATGATAACCTTGAATCTATCATCAAGGTAAATGATATCTGCAACCGGGCAGGACTTGACACCATCTCCCTGGGAGCAACCATCGCTTTTGCTATCGAATGTTACGAAAATGGAATCCTCACCAAAAAGGATACGGATGGTATTGAGCTCACTTGGGGAAACCACCAGGCTTTTGTCGCTCTGAGCGAAAAAATGGCAAAAAGAGAAGGGATTGGAGAAATCCTGGCTGATGGAACACGCATCGCTACCCAGAAGATTGGGGAAGGAGCAAAGCGATTTGCCATGCATCTGGGAGGGCAGGAAATTCCCATGCATGATCCCCGAAATAGTCCCGGCTATGGAACTGCGTACTTTACCGATGCTACCCCTGCACGACACATGCAAGGAGGCTCTGCATTTCTCGAGAGCGGATTTCTCATCCCTGGCATCCCCTTTAAACCGATAGAAAAATACGTATATTCAGGGAAGGGGGATCTCCACCGCTATATGAGTAACCTCTCCCACGTGGTTAATGCCTCAGGGATCTGCTATTTTGCTTTTATGGTATACGGTGCCACCATGATACCCCAATTTTTGGAATATGCCACAGGACAATCCTTCTCCTTAGAACAGCTCCAAACCATTGGTGAGAGAATAGGCACTCTTCGGATGGCCTTCAACATCCGGGAAGGAATTAATCTCTCTGATCGGAAGATCCCCGGGAGAATGATTGGTAATCCTTCTTTAAACGAAGGTCCCCTCAAAGGGATAACCATTGATATCCAAACCCTCACTCGAGAATATTGCGAAAAGATAGGCTGGGATCCGCTTACCGGGAAACCTTCCTTAAAAAAACTTAAAGAGCTAGGGCTTGAAAACGTTGCTCAGGATATTAGTGCTTAGGATGTGTATAGTCGATGATCCACAGTTATAAGACGCATGAGGTGAGAAGTATCTAAGGTGAGATGATTATATCGCATTGCCTACTTTACTGAAATCCGCCCCTCCTTACTATTTACCATTTACTATTCACGATTTACTATTTGCTGAGCCTGATGCCTGTGATGGGATTCTCCCATTGAAACATACTACCGTGTGTGTCTGACTTGATGAGCTTGAGGTGAGCCGCGGTTACATTGTCAAGCACCACATCCCCACTTTCTTCGACTTTACCCGGCAACACCCCCTTCTTAACTAGGTCGGTGAATTTCGAGAGATCGGGAATCCATAGGATTAACTGTCCTTCCTCACGTTTCACTCGGCCCCAGAGATAATGCTGTGGCCTATCGGGGTTTTCAAGATTACCAAAGAGCCAGTCCCCGGATTCACGAAGATACACTTTGTATGACTCGAGGGCGAGACCGTCTAGCTTCTTCTCCAGCCAGGCTACCTCGAGCACTCCTTTCCCCGCATCTATTACGCGCACGGTGACTGCCCCCTCACTGT
>CAYYOQ010000154.1:0-5933 GCA_964473235.1 uncultured Thermodesulfobacteriota bacterium
CGGATCCCGATCAGCATACTTCTGATAGAGTTCAAGATTTATAGCCGCCCCGCCTATCCCCTTTTCCATCATCTCCAGTTCAAAACTCTCAGTGGTCGTCTCACCACTCTCCAGATCTACCACTAAAATATTGCCATTATAGTTATTACTATAGTCCATGACTCCTCCTTTACTCTACACTCAACACACCCTGCGGACAACTTCTCACACAGAAAGGTGTAGTCTCTCCCTGACACAGGTTACAGGCTACCCTGAGCAGAATGGGCTTACTGCTCGCAGATGCACCCTTAATCTGCTGCCCCGGTTTGACTACCTCAGTTTCATCAGGCCGGGCGAGTAAAAGGCTCTTCTCCCGCTTCACCATTATCCCATAGTAGTTCTTCTTTTCCTCCCGGTAAAACATAATGCTTGAGCCGAGGGGTGAGGCAGTACCATCGTAGTGGTAGTTACAGGCAAATTCACATATCTTACAACCTGTACATTTCAATGTGTCTATTTTCAATTCCATGGTGTGAACTCCCTTTTAAGCTTTTGTGCTCCCTTATTACTTTTACCTTGCCTTACTCTTCCTGCTCGATAGGATAGTTCTGGGGAGGATTGGAAACGATATTAGGATCCATAGCCTTCTTTATCCCCTTCAGTAACTCCCCATAGTTATAAAAAACTTTACCGGCCATACTATGGTAGACGCCACCTAAGAATGGACCCACTCCTCCCTCAATCTGGTGGGAAAGGTCCTCCTTCATCATCCCCATCAATCTCTGCATCAGATCTCCTAAATCTGCAGGATCCTTCTCCACGGGGAAATCCGTCTCAGCTGACCCAAAATGCCCCATGTCAAAGCTTGCAATCCAATCAGGTCCATCACAATCTAGTATTGGTGGTGTAAACTTATCCACCCAGCGGCCACCCTCTTTGCACTCCCAGATTGAACTATTAAAGGTATCAAAGGGCAACCGCAAGGCAAGGAATGTTCCAGAGGGGCGCATCATGCGGGACCCGTTGGTATCACGTATCCAGTTGTTAGCGGTGCGTGGGACCCACTTATCAAACACCTCTTGAGGAATGGGTTTCCCCCCTGTCTCTTCAATAATATCCTCTAACACTCTCTTCTCATACGCAAGCTGCTTTGCTGAGGTGAATCCCCAGAGGCACACCGCCACCGCATGCTTACAATGCTTTTGCCAAATCCCTTCCTTCCAGGTCTCCCAGTATTCCTGATTGGAGTTTGCCCACCACCAATTATAATAAACAGTGGGCCACTTCTGCAATACCCCTCCGATCTCCGCTCTAGAAATCTCATACATAGCATGGGCTGCCTTCTCCAGCGTTGGGTATTTAATAATGTACCACTGGAAACGATCCGGCGGCAAGGTAGAGGTATGATTGGGAACGATCCCCTCGCAGGGAAATTCTTTTGGTCCGGGATAGGGGTGTAACTTAATTGCCATCTTGGTTACCATACCCATCCCTCCTAAAGCTCCCGCAAGCCCTCTCAGCATTCCTCTCAGATCAATCCCAGGACCTTCACCAAAGAAGGGGGTCTTATAATTGGCCGCCCAGGAACCTGTCCTTAACACTTCTCCATGGGGAAGCACCCACTCCATCGCCAGAATGTTTCTATGTCCCACTCCTAATCGGTGTCCAACCCCCCACATCCCTTGGAATACGTGACCTGCCATCGCTGAAGCCTGGGAACTTGCCTCAGGTGAACCCAGATAGAGACCCCGCTTGTTTGCCTCCGCATGAATTTGTGCCATGGTCACATAGGGTTCAATCACCGCATACATATTCTTTTCATCTATGTCCAGAATGCGATTCATTCTCTTGGAATCAATCATGAGCGTTCCCGGACGGTTGGGAGCAGTGGTGATCGACCACTGGCTGGACCCCAAGGGAATAAAGGGAACTTTATAGCGATTGCAGATTCTGATCACCTTCTGGGTCTGCTCGGTGCCATTGGGAAGAACTACAAACTCAGGTAAAATAGGGTTTAAAATGCCTGGAGGCAGCCAATCACGGTGATAGGCCATCATCACCGCAGGACTATCCTCAACATGCTCTCCTCCCACGGCTGATTGGAGGGCTTTCAAAATAATGGTGTGTCTATCTTTGTCCATAACGTACCCATCCTTTCACAAGGTTATAAGGCTTTCGCCATCAAGTCAGTTAAACTGTAGAGTGCAATCTTTTCTTCCATGCCCTTGATGGCATTGCCCAGATTCGATTCGCACCAGGGACAACTGGTTGCAATCGCCTGTGCTCCCGTATCCTTCGCTTCTTCCAGTCGCTCCAGCGCGGTCCATTGGGCAAAATCCTTAAAAGCGGTAAACACCCCTCCTCCTCCTCCACAACACCAGGCGTACTCCTTTATCCTCTCCATCTCATAGAGTTCAATTCCCGGTATTGCCTTCAAAATATTCCGTGGCGGTTCATAGACACCTTCTATATCTTTTCCTGGCAGATAGGGCCGGGAAAGCCTTCCCTGATGGCAGGGATCATGCCAGGTTACTTTCAGTGGGACTTCCTTCTTAAATTTAAGTTTTCCCCCACTCACCAATCGTTCAAACAACTCAGTAATATGAAGTACCTCAAACTTTTTTTGCACGGTAACCTTATCATACTCTAACCCGATGGTGCCAAAGCATCCTGCGCAGGGAGTGACTACCGTCTTTACCCCTATCTTATTAAAGGTTTCAATATTATTCTTGGCGACCCTCTCAAACTCTGATTCCACCCCAATCTTCTCCACCGGGCTACCGCAACACACCTCCTTAGTGCCAAGTATTCCAAAATTGACCTTACAGTTCTTTAAAATAGTTGCTACGTTTGTAATGGTCTCTTTAAGCTCTTCGGAAAGTCCATAGGTACATCCCGCAAAAAGCAGTACCTCTGCCTTTTCCTTGGTGAGATCCTTAATCTCCATTCCCTTTGCCCAACTATTCCTTCGGGCCCGTGGTTGAAGCCACACGTTATCATAATTCTTCACGCTGTCCACTAGTGGCTGGTGTTCGGGCAATACACCCATTGCCTTGACATACTCTGCCCTCATCCACTTCTGGAGCTTCAATACCTCACCATCTCTGATCTTTTTGTCCATGGCATCACACCCACCGCACATAGTGCAGCGAAAGAGTATGTCCTTTATCGTGGGATCATCGCCCCACTTCATCTTCCCATCGATCACCGCTAAGGCTAAATCACACTTACCCTGGGCGGAGAAGGCATCAAACCTATACCGTGTATGTTGAGGACAAATCCTCGCATACTTCCAACTCTTTACCCTCCAGGAATCAATCCACTTGCAGCAGGAACAGCGGGAACAGTTCCACGCCGTCCAGCGTGGGTCAAACGGCTGGTCAATGGGATACTTGAGGTACCGAGGATCTTTCGGTAGCACCATCTTCTTCTCTTTTACCATCACACATCCTCCTTTAGTAGCAGAGTTTTCCTGGATTAAGTATGTGGTGAGGATCAAATACCTTCTTTATCTCTTTTAAGGTAGCGGTATACACACTCGCGCTCCGGTATACCATATCCGCCCAAGGTCCATAGGGGCGGGAGAAAAATCCACCCAGGGAGAACATCTCCTCACTCACTACTCGATAGAGCTCACGCACTTTCTCTTTCTCCCTTTCATGATTCAGATTACAGGGGAAACTGAACTCTAGGTGACACACCCTTCCCCGTTCTAAAGGCTGCAGGTATACTCCAATTTCCTTGGTGGGATAGTTACATGCACCACTTACCTCCACCACTTTCTGCTGAAACTCCCTGGCCTTCTCCATGGTAGTTATAAAAAAGACATCCTGAGACGAACCCTTGTACTGATGCTTCCAGTAGCTCGCTTCCTCCTGAGGCTTCCTTAATTTCTCCACTATGATATCCTGCAACCCGGCGATACCGGCAACCGTAGCAGAGGGTTGAAAGAGTAATTGTGAGGCAATTTCGTTTAACGCCTCCTCCTCATAGGCGATCCGCTCCAGCGGTCTCCTCGATGCCCCTGCAATTACCACGGTCAAGGTGTAGGGGGGAAGTTTCTCAAGCAGTTCCTCAAAATCCTTCGGCCACTCTTCTGACAGAAGCTGGGCGAGGTTAAAATTGTTCAATAAGAAACACTCATTTCCTATATGTCGCCTCTGGATTTTATAAATCGGCTCAACTGCATCTTCTATTTTCTTAAAAGGTATGAAAAACACCTTTTGATACTTCGGGCGATATTCGGTCTTAATATTGAGCCAGGTAACAACCCCCAGCGTCCCCTCTGCTCCCTGAAACAAGCGGAAAAAATCCATTCCCGGCCCTTCAGGATATGCCTCGTCGGTATGCGTAGCTGAAGCTGTCCCTGTCCTAAACAGATCGCCCTGGGGGAGTACCACTTCCATAGTGAGCACCGGTTCTGCATACTCGTATTTTGGTATCAGCATTGGACTTCTCTCCAGACTAGAACTTAGTGCAGAGAGGTGGGGGTGAGGGAAGAGTGGGCTCAACGCCATCTGGTCATGTTCTTTCAATGTTGCCTGCAATGTACCCCAGGTCACACCGGGTTCAATTTTCACCTTCCGGTTCAGGCTATCAATCTGAATGACCTTATCCATTCTCCTCAAATCCGCCACAATCCCACCCTGTTCTGGAATGGCCTCCCCATGGAAATGAACACCTGAACTTACTGGTATCACCGGCAGTAAATGTTTGTGAGCGAGCTTTACTACCTTCTGCACCTCTTCTGCATCCTTTGGTTTTACCACAAAAGAGGGTCTCCGGGGTTCATTTAAACTCATATCCTTGGAATAGGCATCAAGAGTTGCTTCATCATCAAATACATTTTTCTTGCCTACTAGCGCCTCAAGTCCATTCTTTATCATCAGCTTTGCCTCCCTATAACTATCTAGGTCAATGGTCAGATTGTTATTAAGTAAAATAGGAAAATAGATAGAGAAATGACACATTTCAGATTTAATTGTCAAGAAAATTCTAGTGAAAGTTTCCACCCCCATCACCGCCCTCTATTTTTAATATTGACACTATGAATAAAAGATGCTTTTGTAGTTTAAAATCCACTACTCATCTGCTAATGTAATCAAGAGCGTATACCCTTAAACTACTGTAACACCACATCTGTGTGCCTTACTACAGGAGAAATAGAATGAAGCAGGGTAGGATAAACGGTAAAATAAATGTGGGATGTCTCTTTCTTGTTACTATCATGGTGATCGGCGGCTACCTAGGATTTCAATTTGGGAGGGTTTATCTCGCAAAATACATACTTAACAGAAAAATTTTTACCATTGCCGGTGATGCAGCCCAGGACTACAAAGGTAGAATATTCCCTAATAATCGAGCTATTGCAGACGCAATTATCGAAGAAGCAGAAAAACTTAGAGCAGATATCCCTCTTGATAATATACAGATTGCGCGAGAGAAAAATTTTGTAGTCATTAATGTACTCTGGGAAGGCGACATCGTCCTGCCAAAGTACACTCACCACTTTGCCTTTGAATTCAATGCGAAAAGGAGGGTGGATAATTAAGGGAAGGGTTCAAGGATACCAGGATTTAAGGGTTCAAGGGTTTTCTAAAAACCTCTAAGGCCTGTTTCATTATAGCCTTTTCGTCAGGATCATACCTTTAAACAAAACTCAGCCGAAAACTAAAATAGTTGCAATGGTAAACTAATCTTGAGGAATAAAGGATGACCACACGTCCAACCCTTTTTCTCATCGATGGTAGCTCTTACATGTACCGGGCATTCTTTGCCCTCCCCCACCTCTCCAACTCTTCCGGCGTTCCTACCAACGCGGTGTATGGCTTTACCGCCATGCTTCTCAAAGTCATTAATGAGTATAAACCCGAGTATTTAGCCATTATGTTTGATACCCGGGCCCCCACCTTCCGGCACGAGGTCTATCAAGCCTACAAAGCCAATCGACCCGA
>CAYYOQ010000155.1:0-5860 GCA_964473235.1 uncultured Thermodesulfobacteriota bacterium
TAGCCACCATTGCTCTAATCTTCTTTTCTGCCACTATCGTCTCTCCTTTAGCCATTTGAGAAAATGATAAAAATGAAGAATAATTAATTGTTTAGTAGCACAGTGCCTTCTCCCCTGTCAAGGACTTTTTACTACACCAATCTTGACAGGATCAGGGAGATTTGTTACTTAAAAGTAGCACCGATGCTCCCCATGAACGCTCAGCATCGATTGAAATAGTAACGAGCGACATGTCATTGCGAGGATGAGCCGTCAACTGCGAATAAAACGTGGCAGTCAAGTGAGAAGTACCCAATCTGCAGAGTACTAATAAAAACGAGATTACTTCGCTTCGTAATGACACTACATCGTTTTGTATGTTATTAAATGCTCTTGATAATATCTTGAGAAATCGATTGATTGCTGCTACTATAGGTGCTGCATCAGCAATAGACTACACCAGAATAAAGGAGATACCATGGAAGTAATGAGCGCTATCAAGGAGCGAAGGAGTATCAGAAAGTACAAGCCGGATCCCGTCTCTGAGAGCGATATCAGCGAAGTGCTGGAGGCAGCGCTTTGGGCACCCTCGTGGGCTAATACCCAATGCTGGGAATTTGTTGTAGTAAAAAACCCTGAAATAAAAGATAAGCTGGCAGCAACACTCCCCCAGGGCAATCCTGCACGCCCCTCACTCACCCAGGCACCAGTAGTAATTGTGGCGTGCGCTCATCTAGGGAAAGCCGGTTATTTTAAAGGAAACGCGGGAACTGATAAAGGTGACTGGTATATGTTTGATGTTGCCCTGGCCATGCAGAACCTCACACTTGCTGCTCACGCCAAAGGATTAGGTACGGTTCACATCGGGTTCTTTGATGCGAAAGCAGCAGCACAACTGTTAGCAATCCCTGAGGGAATGGCAGTGGTAGAGATGACCCCCCTCGGATACGCCGCGGAAGGATCAAAAGCAACCTCAAGGAAAACAGTGCGCGAGTGTGTCTCTTATGAAAGGTTCGGAAACAGATAGCATACCTTCTTCCACGGTGAGGCATTAAGGGGTGAAAAGGTTCTTTATAACTTTTGAGGGCATAGAGGGTTGTGGCAAAACAACTCAAATGCACTTACTAAAAGATTTCCTGGAGCAGAGAGGCTATGCGGTCACTGCCACCAGGGAACCAGGGGGCACCTCCCTTGGGGATACTATCAGAAAGATACTTCTTGACTCCCGTAATGTCACTATCGATACTAAGACAGAACTCCTCCTCTATGAAGCATCCCGTGCACAACACGTGCACGAGGTGATACGACCGGCGCTGGAGAGAGGCGATATTGTGCTCTGTGACCGCTACACCGACGCAACCCTTGCCTATCAAGGTGTTGCTCAAGGGATACTTATCGAGGTGGTAGAAAACCTTAATCAGTTTGCCACCGATCATCTCACCCCTGACTTCACCATCCTCATCGATTGCCCGGCAGAGATTGGCCTGGAGCGGGCGCTGCGAAGGACACACACCTCATCCCACGAGCTGAGTGAGGATCGCTTCGAGAAAAAGAGTATCGCCTTTCACCAGAAGGTGAGGTGGGGGTACCTGCAACTTGCTGAACGCTATGTTCATCGTATCTACATTGCCGATGGGAGAGAGGAACCTTCCCGGGTACACCAGGAGATCAAAAACGTTGTTCTTGCAAAATTAGAAGGATAGAGAGGGAAATGCCATTTAGTACCATTAAAGGCCAGGAGAGACAAATAGCAATGCTTAAGAGTGCCATCAGGAATGGCACGGTCGCTCACGCCTACCTTTTTTCTGGTATTCCAGGTGTCGGGAAGAAGACGACTGCCCTGGCAATGGCTAAAGCACTCAATTGCGAAACTCACCACGATGACTTTTGTAACCGTTGTGGCTCCTGTCAGAAGATTGAACGCCATACCCATCCTGATGTGTTCTCTCTCGAACCTGAGGGAGACTATATTAAAATTGATCAGATCAGAACCATGCAAGAGAAGATTAAGTACACACCTTATGAGGGGAAGCACAAAGTAGTAATCATTGATCACGCAGAAAAGATGAACCTTCAGGCTTCCAACTGTTTACTCAAAACGCTCGAGGAACCTCCACCCCACACCCTACTCATCCTGGTAACTCCTGTTCCCTACCAACTCCTCGCCACCGTGAGGTCACGCTGTCAGAGAGTGCTGTTCCAATCGCTCTCGTTAGAGTTGCTGGCAGAGGTCCTGCGTGAACAGAGCAAGGGTGATCCTAATGAACTGGCGCTGGCAGCCTCTCTCGCAGGGGGAAGCATGGGAAGGGCACTGCAGTGGATGGAACAGGGAGCGCTGGAGAAGAGAACGCATTTTTTAAGCTCGATTGCCCATCTCCACCGAGGTTCTCTCAGGGCAATTTTGGATTTCGCTGAAACATGTGGTGAAGACAAAGATGCCTTAGCACACCATGTAGACCTCCTTAAGGTGTGGGTAAGAGATCTGGTGATATGTAAAGAAACTGGCGAGCCAGCGTACCTCATCAACAGAGACCTTGACCACGAGGTGAGCAGCATCGCAGGTAACATGAGCTACTCTGATCTCTTTGAAATAGCTCAGGGTATACATGAGGTACAGATGGCTATGCGTTTCAACATTAACCCCAGGCTCGCCATGGAAACCACGTTCCTCACTCTGTGCTCTGAGACACCCTAAGAGTGGTGGGGGATATTCTACGTGCTCAATCCAGCACACAACTTACTATCATAGGGACACCACTATGAAACGCATTGCAGGAATTAGATTTGAACGCAGTGGAAAGATCATGGAATATGATGCGAGAAACCTTGAGTTAGCGGAGGGTGATAAGGTAATGGTTGACTGGGATGAGGGGCTTAAGCTAGGAACAGTGCTAAAGCTGACCGAGTGCGATGATTCACTCCTGCCGCCACAGCCCCTCCCCCGGGTAATCCGTAAAGCAACCGAAGCAGACCTCGACTATGAATCAAGGAAAGTTCATAAAGAAAGGGAGCTGCATCAGGCATGCCTGGCAAAACTGACTGAGATGGGACTTGATATGAAGCTGGTTGAAGTCGAACACATCCCTAACATCAATAAGTTTATCTGCTACTTTACCTCGGAAGGGAGGATTGATTTTCGAAACCTGGTGAAAAGCCTCGCTACCGATTTTCATGCGCGCGTGGAGATGAGACAGATTGGTGCGCGCAACCGGTCAAAGATGGTAGGGGGAATCGGCCGCTGCGGAAGAGAGCTGTGTTGCTGTTCCTTCCTGCAGGATTTTGAACCCATTACTGTTAAGATGGCCAAAGACCAGGGATTGGCACTTGACCCCACCAAAATTTCCGGGGTATGTGGCAGGTTGATGTGCTGCCTCACCTTTGAACATGAAATCTACGAGTACCTTAAAAAAACGCTTCCTAAGTGCGGCAAGAAGGTAGTCACCGAGTGCGGAGCGGGGAAAGTGATCAAACAGGATATCCTTCGTCAAAAGGTATGGGTTAAACTTGACAGCGGTAACGAAATAGAGATTTCACCCCACGAGCTGAGGCAAGAGGGCACTCCTAAAGCAGGAGGCAAGAAATAGCGCGAGACAACGTATGGCACGAACCTTTTACGTCACCACCCCTATTTACTACGTAAATGACCTCCCTCACATTGGTCATGCCTACACCACCATCGCTGCTGATGTGCTCGCCCGATACCATCGGCTCGCGGGGGCAGAGGTACTGTTCTTAACCGGTACTGATGAACACGGGCAAAAGGTACAGGAAGCGGCCCGTGAAAAGGAGGTAGCCCCTCAGGCGCACTGCGATCATATGGTAGTCCACTTTCAAGAACTCTGGAAGAAACTCAACATCTCGCACGATGATTTTATCCGAACTACTGAATCGAGGCACAAATCAGTAGTACAGTCAATCCTCACCACCCTCTACCACCAAGGGGATATTTATAAGACAAGCTATGAGGGATGGTATTGTATACCTGACGAGCGGTTCTGGACAAAAAAGGACCTGGTTAATGGATGCTGTCCTGACTGCGGGCGTGCGGTACAACAGATAAAAGAATTAAACTACTTCTTTCGCATGAGCAACTATCAGCAATGGCTCATCAAGTACATCGAGGATCACGAGTACTTTATCCTCCCTAAAACTCGACGAAATGAAATTTTAGGATTCTTAAAACAGCCTCTGGAAGACCTCTGCATCTCCCGTCCCCGTGCCCGCCTCGCCTGGGGGATACCCATCCCCTTTGATACCGACTATGTCACCTACGTATGGTTTGACGCGTTGATTAACTATGTGACTGCTCCAGGTTACCTTAATGATAACCAGCGATTCTCCCCCCTCTGGGAAAACTCCCTTCACCTCATTGGTAAGGATATCCTCACCACCCACACTGTCTATTGGCCGACGATGTTGAAGGCAATGGGGCTTCCACCGCCTCGCACCGTATTCGCCCACGGCTGGTGGACCATTGAAGGACAGAAGATGTCCAAATCACTCCGTAATGTGGTAGCGCCTACCATGCTCATTGAAGAGTATGGGGTGGATGCCCTTCGCTTTTTTCTCCTGCGAGAGGGTACCTTTGGATTGGATTCTGACTTTTCCCACCGGGCGCTCATTCACCGCATTAACAGTGACCTGGCAAATGACCTGGGAAATCTTTTGAACCGCTCACTCGCCATGGCTATCAAATACTTTAATGGATCACTTCCCTACCCCTCACCCCTCGAAGGGGTTGATGAACGAGTGAGAGAGAAGGCAGCGCAGGTGGTGGGTGCGGTAGAGAAGCACCTTAATGAGATTGCCTTCCATAAAGCGTTGGATGCGATCTGGGAGTTAGTAAGTCTCACCAATAAGTACATTGACGAAACGGCGCCCTGGTCGCTTGCCAAAGACAGTGGTAACCAAGAACGATTGGCAACCGTGGTGTACACCATGCTAGAGTCTCTACGATGTATCGCACTCTTACTGTATCCTTTTATTCCCTCATCCGCTGAGAAAATGTGGGAAGCCTTGGGTATCACCCAGCCCCTACGTCACCAGAGGCTCGACACGGGCACACGCTGGGGAAGTTTAGTCCCGGGCACGGTGGTAACAAAAATACCCCCGATCTTTCCACGAAGAGAATCATAGACCATAGCAGGTATCACGAGAGGGTGTTCATATCGTGGCACGGCGTATCTTTAATCTTGCGAATAATTTGACACTTTTTAGGATTGTCATTATTCCACTCCTGATCGTCATTCTTCTCTACTCCTCCACCCCCTACACTACTCTCATCGCCGCCATCCTCTTTGCGATCGCTGCACTCACTGACTGGCTCGATGGCTATATCGCACGGAAGCAAAATCTTATCACCAGCTTGGGGAAATTTTTGGATCCTCTCGCTGACAAGCTTCTCATCAGCATAGCGCTGATTATGCTTGTATCTCTCGACAGGGTTCCCGCATGGATGGTAGCACTCATTATAGCCCGAGAAGTAGCGGTGACTAGCTTAAGAATCGTAGTCGCTCGTGAGGGCATGGTCTTCGAAGCCAGCAAACTCGCAAAATATAAAACTGCTTTTCAACTGGTGGCCACTGAGGGACTGCTCATCCACTACACCTACTGTACCATTAATTTTCACCTGGTGGGAATAGCAATCCTGTGGATAGCCATGCTGATTACCCTCTGGTCCGGTCTCATCTACTTTATCAAGTTCTTCTCTAAAACTCTCACCGCGTGAAGGCATCGTCTTCCCCCATCTTCTCTTTCCCTCTTTCCACAGGGAGGGGGCAGAAGGTAACACGACTCCCCACACACATACTACTGAGAGCATGTAATAGTTTGCAAAACGGTGTACCGTGGATGGAAAGAAAGGTTACCCACTACTGGCTAG
>CAYYOQ010000156.1:0-5838 GCA_964473235.1 uncultured Thermodesulfobacteriota bacterium
TGGCAGGAGTTGATATCATCACGGTTAAAGAGTTGCTTGGTCATAAGACACTTGCTATGACCATGAGATATGCTCACCTTGCACCGAGCCATAAAGTGAGAGCTGTTGCTATGTTAGAGCAGTTACATGACAATTACATGACAATCCAAGCAAGTCTAATAAAAAAAGACTCAGCAAATCAGCTAAGCCTTTAATTTTCCTGGAGCGCCCAAGGGGATTCGAACCCCTGACCTACAGATTCGTAGTCTGCCGCTCTATCCAGCTGAGCTATGGGCGCTCTGAACTATAGCGTTGCTCTCTCAATCTAAAAAACTGAATTTATTTCTCTTACGCCCCACCCTCTGGAGAATCAAGGTGATAATGCACCCCAGTAAAAAAACACCGCCCCCCAATCCAAACATAAAAACCCTGTACGGTTGCTCCCTAAGCCTTTGATTCTCAAGCGAGACAAACTTTACCTTTTCCGCCTGAGAAGCCGCTGTCTCTCCTAGCTCAGCACTTTTTTGTTTAAGGGAAAGATTTTCTTTTTCCAAAATTTCCGCCTTCTCGGTGAGCTCTTGTACCCGTGCTTCCAAATCGGATACCCTTATCAGTTTTGGTATTTCTTCAGTCAAGTATCGCTTCTCTACCCATCCTGTTTCGCCACCTTTAAAAGAAATTTCTGCCCACCCCTTCTCAGCCCTGATCAGCTCAACCTTTTCATTGGTAGGAAGTTGCGCGAGGATTTTATATTTCTCACCAGGTAACCTCCTCACCATGGCCCTAAAGTGATCCTCTACATACATTGTTTACCATAGACGACGGAGGGAAGGAAAACAAAGGATAGTAAGATAATAAAGCCGTATCGTTTCATATCTTGCATCCTTTCATTATATAAGATTGGAAATTATAATTCCTAAATTCCCCACTACCTCAGTGTGTTTCACATTTTATCACTAAATCTTTTGGAGACACTCCTCATATCAGGCCGACCGTTTTCATCCCATCCCCTTTTCTGATAGTAGATAGCTAAAATCTTCTCATATTCCTCCCTGTTGAGTACCTTTCCTGCATGAGGACCCGAAGGAATTGGAGTAGAAAAGCACCGTTCCGGTGGATAGTCGTCTTTCTTACCAATGCCCAATTTCACATTGATCGCCCGGGTTAAGTCGTAGAGGTTATTAGATTTCTTAAGCAACTCATCCAAAGTCAATTTTATGCCAGTGACTGCCGAGTAGAGCTCAGCATAGGTATGTTCATCAAAGCCCAGTTCAATCCAGGGTAAACGGCACACGCCCAGCATATCAAAGAGGGGTCGCACGGTCTGATGATATATCACCAGGTCAACCTTCTGCTCTAAACTCCACTCCTTGCCCATCTCCAGCTCTTTCGCCACCGTCCAAGCACGGGCATGGTGAGCCCCGATATCGGAAGTAGCAAAGCCCAATGCCATGGAGATCGCTGCCCGGGCATCGTAGGCTGATTGCTCTAACCCTTTTACCTGAGAGAGGATTGGCTTCAACTGGGGCATCTTCTCTAACACCCCCCCACTTCCATCGGCGAGAGTGTTCCCTATGCCCTCCCGATAGGCGATCTGGTGAATAAGCTGGATGATACCCTCCTCATCTCCCCACTTTAACTTCATCCCACCAAGTTCTTCTTCAGAAATGAGACCAGTCTCCTGACCTTCGATAAGCACACCAATCAGGTTCCCGGTGGTGATAGTATCAATCCCGAAGTCATCACAGAGGGCATTGGCTTTTATAATGCAGGCAAAATTATCTACTCCGAGGTTAGGGCCAAACATACAGGCAGTTTCGTACTCGGGCCCCTCAATAACTGTTCCACTATATTTCCCCTCCTTCACCAGACAGATATTACCGCACGCCATAGGGCAGGCAAAACAGGCGGTATCCCCAATCTTATACCGTGCCTGCATCTCATATCCATTAACCTTGTCTGCCCGGTCAAATTGCACATCCTTGAAATTGTGGGTAGGCATAATCCCTGACTCATTGGCATAATCTATCACCGACATTAACCCCTGCTGCTGCCAGAACTCAAAGTATTTATGGGATTTAAGCTTTTCAAAAGAGACATCTGATAGTTCCTTTAACTTTTTGAGATCGTACACCGGCAGATCCTTTGATCCCCTCACCACAATCGCCTTAATATTTTTGGAACCTAACACTGCCCCCATGCCCGTTCTTCCTGCATTCCGTCCCCAGTCTGCACTGATACAGGCAAAACGCACCAGATTTTCCCCCGCTATCCCTATGGAGGCAATGCTCACGTGATTGTCTTTTAGCTCATTTTTGAGAATCCCCTCTACCTCTAAACACCCCTTCCCTTTTAACCCCTCATGCTCAACAATGGCAATCTCATCATCATCAATCCAGACGTAGGAAAGTTTTTTGGCTCTCCCCTTAATTGCCAATGCATCATACCCTGCCTGACGCAGCTCCACCCCAAACGAGCCACCCATGTTGCTATCCCCGTAAATACCGGTAGCAGGTGATATAGAAACAAATGAGGTCTTACCTGATGCGGGCAGGTAAAGCCCCGTGAGGGGACCCGGGGCGACAACTATCATACTCTGAGGGTCAAAGGGGCTTTTAAAATTATTTAAATTGTCCCAGATCAATTTGATGCCAAACCCCCTGCCCCCCACGTATTTCAGGCAGAACTCATCACTTAAGGGTACTGCCTCAGCTTTTCCCTTGTCCAGATCTACTAAGAGTAACTTTTTAAAATATCCACCTTTAAGTTTCATCTCTCGTCCTTTATCCTTTCACCATCTGCATAACGTAGTATCTTCTTCTCACCCTTCTCCACATACTCTACCTCTTTCATCTTGGTATACTTGAGCACACTGGCCATACGGTGAGTCTGTCCCAAGGTGTGTTCTGGAACAAAGAGGAGGGCCTTTTTAGGACAGCTCTTTACACACTGCGGATCTCCTCCACACAAGTTACACTTAAAAGGCACACTGATGTCACCATGGAGGAAGATGGCACCAAAGGGACATGACATCACACATTGCTGACATGAAATGCACTTTTCTTCATCGATAGTGCAGTACCCATCTTTACTGATAATAGCATCCGTAGGACAGTTTTCCCGGCACTTGGGCACTTTACACTGCCTGCAAATAATGGGCATCCTGATGACCGGGTGGGGATAGAGTACCATTACCCGGATGCTACTCTTTTTGGGATTATTGACTCCGAAGCGATTGATTGAACACACCACCTCACAAAGCCTACAGCCGGAGCACCTCTCAGGGATAACCGTTAATTTTCTGGACACAACATTACCTCCTCACTTGCTGTTATTAGATTACATAAGCGATTTTACTAAAAAAAAAGGCTTTGTCAATGAATTTAAGGCAGCGCTACATTCAAATCTCACATAGCACACTGGTCGTAGTATTCAGAAGAGGTGTTGAAATAATTACACATCAATGAAATGCTAAATCCTAAACATAGTATCCTCGTTATCAGTCCATAGATCAATACATTCTAAATGGATTTAGAATTTAATTGGTGAGGAATGACTTTACATTTATATGCCTCCATACTATAAAGAAATAAGACCTGATACAGAATGCATGATACACTATGCAGGATACAGGAAGTGCAATGTCTTTTATAAGTAATAACCTTAAGAATGTCAAAGAGAGAATTGCCGAAGCAGCACTGGGGTCAGGGAGAAGGCCAGAAGATGTCCAGCTCGTGGCGGTGACTAAAAATGTTGCGCGAGAAAGCATTGTGGAGGCAATTGAGGCAGGCGTAACCATTGTAGGAGAGAATTACGTTCAGGAGGCAAAAAGGAAGATTGAGGAACTCGGTCACGGTGTGAGGTGGGATTTCATGGGTCATCTTCAGAGCAATAAAGCGCGCTACGCTGTCGGGTTATTTGAAATGATTCACTCAGTCGACCGCCTCTCCCTCGCGCACGAACTCAATAGGATCGCTGAAAAAAACGGTGCAAAGGTGAGGATACTCATTCAGGTCAACATTTCAGGTGAAGAAACTAAATCAGGAATCAACCCGGAAGGTATAGTACCTCTGGTGACAGAGATTACTTCCATGAAAAACCTTTCATTAGAGGGTTTCATGACTATGCCCCCCTATTTTGATGACCCGGAAAACGCCCGTCCCTACTTCGTCGCACTAAGGGAACTGAGAGATACACTGTGTGAAGCACACCGTGGAGGTATCAGTCTCAAAGAGCTCTCTATGGGGATGTCGGGAGATTTTGAAGTTGCCATTGAGGAAGGGGCAACCTTAGTGAGGATAGGTACCGCTATTTTTGGTGAAAGACCAGCTACATAAAGATAAAAACTGTTGCGGGTTACGAGTTTCGAGTTACATTAAGATTCTTTTTTAGTTTTTAACGCGCAACCTACAACTCGTAGTAACATCTATGAACTCATCATCCCTGCTGAAAATTGTAGCTACGTTTGAAAGAAAGGACGTTTAGTTGTCTTACCAGGATCTCAACCTTAAAAAATCTCAAGAAATCCTCTTTTTTGATCTTGAAACGCAGCACTCGTTTGAGGAAGTGGGGGGGAGAGATTTCGTGGAGAAGCTCCTGGTCTCGGTAGCGGTTACCTACTCCTCATTGAAGGGAGAATTTAAGAGCTATACCGAACCTCAAGTATTTTACCTCATTGAAGAATTATTTGAGGCCGATACCATTATCGGCTTTAATCTCATCAATTTTGATTACCGGGTGCTCAAACCCTATACCGCAAAGGATCTCTCTCAGCTCAAAACGATTGATATGTTTCTCCACGTTAGAAACAGGCTCGGATTTCGGGTAAGCCTTGACTCCCTCGCCCAGGCAACACTAGGAACAGGTAAAAGTGCAGATGGTCTCCAGGCGATAAGGTGGTTTAGAGAAGGGAAAATTGATGAATTGATCGCCTATTGTAGGGATGATGTTGAAATCACTCGCAGACTCTATGAGTTCGGAAAAGAGAATGGATATGTGTACTATCAGGATCGCTTTTCAGGAGAGAAAAAGAAAGTGTCGGTTAACTGGTAGGATCATTTAAGGCCCTTGTTTTGTAAAAAAGGCCTTTACTACTACCATTAAAACAATGAGTAGTAAAACCAATTCCACAATTAGCCCATTTATTGCTATAGATTTAGACACTATCTCCTTTACCTACCACTTCAAGATATGGCGAAAAGAACCTTGCTCTTCCACCACATAAGGAGTACGCTTTGCAAATTTAGGTACGGAGGAGGAACCTTTTGGCACATCATACCCATTCACCACATCCCTTATCATACCCTTTATCATAAGCTCTTCACTGGGCAAAAGTGAAAATTTTATTCCCATTCCGCACATCCCTCTCCCAAGAGCGTTCCCCTTATCATGGTCCAGCCTCACTATCTCCCCCATTGCCTTAACATTTTGAAAATTGGTTGCGAGGCTGAAATTCAAGAAAATTCTTGATCCCACCTTAGCCATTCTATCCGTCTCGACAAAAATACCGCTCCTGCTGATGTTGCGTGCCCTTCCCCGATGCCAGCTAAATTCATCAGTACTAAACCTCACCTCATTAGTGAAAGGAATGCGTACATCTTTTCGCTGGTAAGCAAGTCCCATTTCGGCCATGGAAAGCTCCTTTTAGTACACGGAATGGCTTTTCAAAGAAAGTTTTCTTTATAAATAGAGAGTAATATTTATAACCATTTATTTATTTTTTTACTATCCCACCGTGCACCTTGTTAAAGAGCAATACATATGCCACTACTAACCCCACTCCTTATCTATTGAACTGATTATTAATAGCGTCGTAAAAAGTCCTGACAGGTGTCATTGCGAGGAGCGAAGCGACGTGGC
>CAYYOQ010000157.1:0-5783 GCA_964473235.1 uncultured Thermodesulfobacteriota bacterium
GGGAATTTCACATTTTAGTGTTTAGGTATTTTGTTGGATTTTTTGTTTGGAATTTAGAGCTTGGTATTTGGAGTTTGTATTTTGTTTGCTATTTAGTGTTTGGAGCTTGGAATTTAATTAATTGTTTGTTATTTGGTGCTTGAAATTTGGGATTTAATTATTGAGGATTGTATATGTATATTCTGGGTATTTGGGATGGTCATGATTCCGGCGCGGCAGTGATAAAAGATAACCAGATTCTCGCTGCCTTAAATGAGGAGCGTTTGACGCGGAGGAAACTGGAGATTGATTTTCCCGAAGACTCCATCAGGGAGTGTTTAAAGCAGGTAAACCTCCATCCCGCGGATATAGCACAGATTGCTGTTTCTACCTTCGATTTTTCCAAAACTATGGCACGGGTATTTCCCTACACCAAGGAAGAGTACTACCTCATCAGGAGAAGGAAAAAGGTGCCGGGGAACGTCAGTACCCTCAAGAAGAGGGCGAAGTACAAATTAACTGAGTACGGTCCCAGTGCCCTCACCAGGTGGGTGAGTGAGCTTTGCGTGAAAAAGACTCTCAATAAGTTAGGGTTTAGTCGTTACCAGGTTCACCTGGTAGACCACCACTTATGTCACGTTACTGCTGCTGCGTTTTGCAGCGGATTTAACGAGTGCCTGGTTATTACCATCGACGGCATTGGTGATGCGCTCTCGGGGACCTTCAGTACCTTTGCTCAGGGGAAACTCGAAAGGATTACTCAAATCTCAGGCAGACATTCTCTGGGTATCTTCTTTGAACATGTGACCAATTTAATGAACATGAGGGAGCTGGAAGATGAGGGTAAGGTGATGGCGCTGGCAAACTACGCCTACCCCATACCTGATGCTGAAAACCCAATGCTTGATTTCATCGAGATCAAGGGTGTGCAGGTGAAGTGTAAATATGGTACGCTCAAGATGTACGATGAGCTAAAAAAAATACTGTGGAAATATCCTTCTGAGCAGTTTGCCTACATGGCGCAGCGCACACTGGAGGTAAAGATACTGGAGCTGGTGAAACATGGCATTGCCGCCACTGGTTTGCAACGGGTGGCGCTAGCGGGGGGTGTGTTTTCCAATATTAAGGTAAATATGCTCATCCGTACCCTCCCGGAAGTAGAGGGTTGTTTTGTCTTTCCTCACATGGGAGACGGGGGTCTTGCCCTGGGTGCTGCCCTTGCCGCCAATTATGAATTGAACGGGGTGCACTCCTATCCTTTAGATGAGGTGTATTGGGGTGTTGATTATTCAGAGGATCAGATACAATCGGCTCTCAGTAAAAGCGGATTGGAGTATCGCTACTCTGAGCATATCGAGGAAGAAGCTGCAAAACTGATTGCTCAAGGCTCTATCATCTTCTGGTTTCAGGGGAGGATGGAGTACGGTCCCCGCGCGCTGGGTCATCGGAGTATTCTGGCGCTGCCCAATTCCAAGAGAATCAGGGATCTCCTCAATCTGCGATTGAAGATGAGGGTATGGTATCAGCCCTTCTGTCCCACTATGCTCGAGGAAGATGCGCAGGTGTATCTCGAAGACTATGATCTTCCCAATCGCTTTATGACCATGGGGTACATGGTGAGAGATGAGAAGAGGGATGAGATTGAGGGAGTACTCAGTGTTGATGGAAGCTGCAGACCCCAGATTATTAACGGTAATGATTCTCGTTACGGGAGGTTGCTTACCCATCTGAAAAAGCTGACTGGTCAGGGAGTGATACTCAATACCAGCTTCAATATTCATGGGGATCCCATGGTGTGTTCACCCGAGGATGCACTGGATACGCTTAAGAGAACCCGTAATGAGTATCTGGTAATGGGTAACTATTTAGTAAAGGGGGCGCGATGAAAAAAATAGCTCAATCTTTTTATTTTATCATAAGCGGTGTGCTTTTCTTGATAGGGGCGCTGGTATTGCGCGGGTGGATTACTTCCTATCACGAGTGGAATTTGAGGGAGCATCTGATCATTATGTCGCCACTTTTTTTAGAGATAATTTTCTTTCTGGTGGTGGTAGCGGTGGGTATCAATATCAAGGTTTTTAAAAAGGTGTTTGCCGGAGTTCCCAGGCGTATCTGGCTCTACCTTGCTGCCATAGTTATCGTCGGTCTCTTTATTACCATGTTTATTGCCCCGCGTGAGCACCGGATTTACTATGATGAGGACATCTATGAGAATATCGGGCAGAATATCGCCTACTTAAAAAATACCGGCGCCTACTTTTCAGAAGATTATGAGCCGAGCTTCACGAATCTGTGGAAGAGGTTTATTGGTCGTGCGGGGATGTGTAATGAGGGTACCATTGAGTATGGCGAGTATGCCTGCAATCGCCTGGAGTATAATAAGGAGCCTAATGGCTGGGCATACCTTTTGAGTGTGGTATTCAGACTCTTTGGGGTTCATGAACTCGCCGCCTTTCTTACCACTAATGTTCTCTATGCGTTCATGGTAATCACAGTGTTTTTGATAGGCTACTTATTGAGTGAAAATGCGCTGGTAGGTCTCTATGCGGCTTTAATGTGCGCTCTGACACCGGAGCTCATTATCTGGTCTAATACCACCGCGGTCGAGCCGAGCGCTGCCTTTTTCCCCGGAGTGGCACTCCTCTGTACCCTTATATTTATTAAAAGCAGGGAGGTGAAATCACTCTTTCTCGCAGTGGTGATGACTACGTTTGCCATACAGTTCAGGCCAGAATCAATCATGTTACTTGCAGTCATTGGATTGGCGCTGCTTTTCTGGAGCAGGGATGAATTTAAAAAGCCGGAATTGTATCTCATGCTAGCGCTCTTCTTTATTCTGATTATTCCTCACCTGGTTCACCTCTATGCAGTTAAGAACATAGGGTGGGGCAGCTCCGGGCCTAAGTTTTCCACCATGTATTTCAATGGAAATTTTAAGGTTAACGCCCTCTTCTATCTGAAGAATGTATGGTTCCCGCTTCTCTTTACCGTTCTTTTTATAGTAGGAATTGCTTTTAAAGGAGGAAAAAAAGAAGGAACCTTTGCCTGGAAAGGGAAAACCTTGATACTGCTCTGGTTTCTTTTGTTCTGGGGAATATTTATCTTCTTCTATGCAGGAAGTTATGGTTATGGAGCAGATGTGCGATTTTCTCTCCTCTCGTATATGCCGTTTGCCCTGATTGCGGGAAATGGAGCGGCATCGTTCACAAATCTTATTACTCAAAAATTTAAACTTAATAAATATATAAACTTTGCTTTAGCTGCGCTCATAATCTTTTCTTTCATTCCCTTTCTTCCCTCTATACGAGCGATCACTCAGGAGGCATGGGGCGCAAGAGCGGACCATCGGTTTGCCAGGGAGATGGCAAAGATGATTCCTGATGATTCACTCGTGCTCACCCACAATCCCAATATGTTCCTCTTGTGGGGTAAAAGCGCTGCCCAGGCTTCTCTTGCGACGGAACATAGTAGAGATTTTAAGAGGCTCTTTTACCAGTATCGGGGAGGCCTCTATTTTCACTATAACTTCTGGTGTAATGTGCCTGACCCGCTGCAGAATTCATTCTGTAAAAATATTTTGGAGAAATTCAACTGTACGCTGGTGGTGTCTTATAAGGAACAGGATTATAAGTATGAGTTGTATAAGATAGAAAAGAAAGAGGAGAAACCAGTGACCGCTGAGTGATAAGCATCTGGCGAGAAAAAAATTAATCATCTGAGTTTGCATGGTTTATAATAAATTTTTTTTATTTTTAACTTGCTGTGCCAAATACTGTGTGGTATTAAATGCGAGCCAAACATATTTGAAATTTTGGTGTTGCCTTTTTTCGGTCATCCCTGCGAAAGCAGGAATCTATAGTTAACAACTCAAAATTCTTTCAGGATTCCCGCCTGCACGGGAACGACAATACTTATTACTCATCGTGAGAGGAAAATTCTCAGATTCATACATGTATGAATCTAGTCTCTAAATAAGTGCAATTAAATTTAAGAAATGCAAAAAAAAGCTCGAAATGCCCGTCAAAAGCGGTTAAAATGAATTTAAACAAGAAAACACTAACCGCAAAGGAGGGCATTTCGAGTGAAGAAGAAAGATATCAAAATTCTTAAAAAACGCAAGCAAAGATTGCAAAAACGTCTTGAGCGTCGACAGTGGTCTGAGCAATCGCGACCGATGTTTCGAGCCCAAAATATTCACTATGAGATGGCCGAGCGGGTGCGTGCGATTGACAGCGGAGGTATTGGGGCGTTTCATATTTTGGCAAAGAACAGTGGTCTTATAGATGCGATTAATGAGAACGTGTATCTTCTGAAGCGACACCTGCCGTATCACGAATCGGATCATGTGTTGAATATTGCTTACAATACATTGACCGGGGGCACCTGTTTGGATGACCTTGAGCTTCGCCGTAACGATGAGAGCTACATGGATGCACTGGGGGCAGATCGCATCCCAGACCCGACAACGGCGGGAGATTTTACCAGGCGGTTTTCTGAAGCAGAGGTAGGAGCACTGATGGAGGCAATCAACACCATTCGACCGAAGCTTTGGAAGAAGAAGTTGAAACGGTCGGAGCGAGCTGAAGCCATTATTGATGTGGATGGGATGGTGGCGCCTACCACGGGAGAATGCAAAGAAGGGATGGGGATTTCCTATAACGGTATCTGGGGATATCATCCACTGGTGATCTCGCTTGCCAATACTCTGGAGCCATTGTACCTGGTGAACCGCTCGGGCAACAGCCCTTCGCACAAAGGTGCAGTGGAATGGATTGACCGGGCAGTGGCGCTGGTGCGCAAGAGCTTTGAGGGGGTCTGTCTGCGTGGAGACACCGATTTTGCGCTGACCAGAAACTTTGATCGCTGGACAGATGATGGGGTACGATTTGCTTTGGGAATGGACGCGAAGCAGAATCTGGTCAAGATAGCTGAAAGCCTTGATACACGGTGCTGGCGCGTACTGAGGAGGCGGGAGAAAAGAGCTGCGAGCACCCAGAGGCGTAAGCGTCCGGTCAATGTCAAGGAACGAATCGTGGTGGAGCGGCGCTACCGGAACATTAAACTGCACAGCGAGCACGTCGCGGAATTTGCTTATCGGCCGGCCAGATGTAATCGTACCTATCGGGTGATCGTGCTGCGGAAAACCATGTCGGTAGAGAAGGGTCAGCTTTTTCTGTGGGAGGACATCCGTTACTTCTTTTACATAACCAACATTAAGGAACTGTCGCCTACGGAGGTAGTATATTTTTGCAATGATCGATGTAACCAGGAGAACCTGCTTGAACAGTTGAAAAATGGGCTCAAGGCAATGCGCATGCCGGTAGGAGATCTGGTTTCCAACTGGGCTTACATGGTGATGGTCTCTCTGGCCTGGATTTTGAAGGCATGGTTTGCTCTTTTGGTGCGTTACCGGGACCGGCGGGATGAGTTGTTGCGCATGGAATTTCGCCGATTTCTCAACGCCATCATAAGGCTGCCCGTACAAATTATAAGTACGGGACGTCGCATTATCTATCGGATTCTTGGCTATAACGACTGGGTCCGAACGTTCCTCAAAACGTTCGACACGATTCGTCAACTGCGATTGGCCTGAGCGCTTGAATTGATTTGTTGATGAAGATTCTAACAGGAGAGTTGCGTCTAAAAATGCTCTCGACTTATTGGTAGTGGTCAAAATTGAACAAATAATGTCTGTCAACATCGTTTGCACTACCTATTGTGGCCTCTCACTGTTGATTTTTTGGCTGTGCGATTAGTTGCGCAACACTAATTCATTCAAAGATTATATATTCGCTTGATTTGGG